>CACXBN010000227.1 GCA_902765885.1 uncultured Ruminococcus sp.
AACTTGAGTGCGAAGTTATACGGGTCAACTGAATATGACGCAAAAGGAATCCTATTCTTCTGTTCTGAAAAAACAGCTGTCCATGATGGATATCAAGAAAAAATGCTGCAGTTACACTTTTTTCTCTCTCGATGATGTCAGAAAAACAGCAGATTCATCTTCTCTCATTTCCGATGGGTATTCGAAGTCAAGATGCGACATGTGCAGGAGTGTTTTTGTAAGAAGGCTTTTCATGTTGTACGGCTCGGTAACGGATCCCATGAAATCATATCATCTTGAGTTTTCTTTTCCGTTTGAAAAAGAGAGGGAAGTATCCTTAAGCATTCTTGAGGACTGCGGTTTTGAATTTCACGAAACCAAAAGAAAAAACAGATTCATCGCATATACAAAGAGCAGCGAAGAAATAGAGCAGTTTCTGGTATTCATAGGCTCGTCTGCATCCGCATTTGATGTTATGAACAGCAAAATAGTCCATGATTTCAGAAATTCGGTCAATCGTCAGGTGAACTGCGATACAGCCAATATAGAAAAACAGCTGAATGCCGCAAAAACCCAAATCGAAGCCATAAAATATCTTGAAAAAACGGGCAGAATGGAAGCCCTTACAAGCGATTTAAGGGAAACTGCGGATCTGAGGCTGGCAAACAGTCAGCTTTCATATTCTGATCTCGGTAAGTTGATGGAACCGAAAGTATCAAAATCCGGTGTAAAGCACAGACTCGACAAGCTTGTCGAAATATACAGAGAAGCACGGGAAAAAGACAGATAGTTAAGGAGGGTACGTTATGAGTGAATTTGTTCATCTTCATCTTCACAGCGAATACAGTTTGCTCAGCAGTACCTGCCGTATATCTGAGATTCCGAAACAGGCAAAAGCATCCGAGCAGAAGGCAGTAGCACTGACAGACACCGGCGTGATGTTTGGCGCCGTTGATTTTGCCAAAGCTTGTGAAAAGGAAGAAATCAAACCGATAATCGGATGTGAAGTATATGTCGCAAAAAGACGGATGTCTGACAAGGATGTCAATGTTGATTCCGAAGTGTACAGACTTGTTCTGCTATGCAAGAACAGTACAGGGTACAAAAATCTCATATACCTGGTTTCGCACGGTTATATTGACGGATTGTTCATGGGAATTCCCAGAATAGACGACGAGATACTTCATGACCATTCAGACGGACTTGTCTGTATTTCGTCGCATAACCAGGGATACATATCAAAACATATCATGTCCGGAGAATATAACAAGGCGGAAAGATATGCGCTTGAACTGAATGATACCTTTGGAAAAGGCAACTTTTATCTGGAAATCGTGAATCACGGGCAATCAAAGGACGAGACAATAAACAATGCAGTAAAAAAGATAGCAGAGAATACCGGGATTCCCATGGTCGCGACGAATGACGTTTTCTATCTGAAAAAAGATGAAGCAGATACGCTGAAGGTTTTATGCTGTATAAGAGACGGAAAAAAACTGAGCGACGGAAGTGATTTCGGTTTTACAAGCAATGAATATTATTTTAAGTCCGGTGATGAGATGGAAACTCTGTTCCCCGGATTTGAGGAAGCCATTCAGAACACGGTCAAAATCGCTGATATGTGTGAATTCAAATTTGAATTCGGGCACACACAGCTTCCGAGATATACTCCGGATAACGGAGATTCTCCCGAAAAATATCTTCGTGAGATTGCATACAGGGGACTGGAGAAGCACGTGGATGACGGTTCACTCGTCATGTCTCATGGAAATGTTTCAGAAGAATACCGTGACAGGCTTGAGTATGAGCTTTCCGTTATAAACAGAATGGGCTATGACGAATATTTCCTTATTGTCTGGGATTTCGTTAATCATGCGAGAGAAAACGGCATAGTTGTCGGACCGGGAAGAGGATCCGGCGCAGGAAGTCTGGTAGCCTTTCTGATCGGTATTGTTGAAATAGACCCCATCAGATACGGACTTCTGTTCGAACGCTTTCTGAATCCCGAGAGAGTCAGCATGCCTGATTTTGACATAGACTTTGAAGACGAACGACGCGAGGAAGCAATATCCTATGTGAGGGAAAAATACGGATACGACAGAATTTCGCAGATAGTAACATTCAATACTCTGGCTGCAAGATCTGCCATCAAGGATGTAGGCAGAGTCATGAATCTTTCCTATGGAATTACAGACAGCATATCGAAATTCATACCCCGGAGCGTAAATCATAATGTGACCATCGATGAAGCGCTTAATACTTCAGAAGATCTGAAATACCAGTATGAAACAAACCCGGAAATCACTGATCTTTTGGACTACGCAAGAAATATCGAGGGGATGCCACGCAGTTTGTCAAAGCATGCTGCCGGTATTGTGATTACCGACGGACCCGTTACGGATTATGTTCCGGTCATTACGGACGAAGGAATGGTTACGCAGTATTCAAAAGATCCGCTTACGGACCTCGGACTTCTGAAATTTGATTTTCTGGCGGTTCGCGATCTTACCATAATAGGTAAAACCGAAAAAATGGTAAGGAAAAAGATACCGTCCTTTGATATCACAAAAATTCCTGTTGATGATAAAAAAACATATGAAATGATATCGTCCGGAAAGAGCGACGGTATTTTCCAGCTTGAGTCTTCCGGGATGAGAAAAACACTTATGCAGCTGAAACCGGCTGCGATAGACGATATAATGGTAGCTCTTGCCCTCTACAGACCGGGTCCGAAGGATGCGATTCCGAGATATATAGAAGCCAGGAGAAATCCTTCGAAGATCAAATACGATATTCCCGCGCTGTCAAAAATACTTGATTCCACTTACGGGTGCATAGTATACCAGGAGCAGGTCATGCAGATTTTCCGTGAAATAGCGGGATACACATTCGGACATGCCGATATCGTGAGACGTGCTATTTCAAAGAAAAAGCAGAGTGTTATTTCGGGAGAGAGAGACAATTTCATAAAAGGAGCTCTTGAAAGAGGCGTAGATGAATCAAGTGCCGCCAAGCTCTTTGAATCGATACTCAGCTTTGCGGACTATGCGTTTAATAAAAGCCATTCAGCCGCTTATGCTATGGTGTCTTACAGAGCAGCATATCTAAAAGCAAATTATCCAAAGGAGTTCTGGGCATCAAAGCTGTCTTTCGAAGAAAATACGGACAAATACTCAAAATACGTAAGCGACTGCAGGGAACAGAATATAAAGATCCTTCCGCCGGATATAAACAAGAGTTTTTCAGATTTCACCGTTGAAGGCGGCGGGCTCAGATTCGGACTCGCATCACTTAAGGGAATGGGCAGAGTCTTCTCCGAATCGGTAGTCACTGAAAGAGAAAAAAACGGACCGTATAAGAGCCTTGATGATTTCATGAGAAGGCAGATGACTTGCGGTCTGATTAACAGACAGACGGAATGCCTTATCAAGGTCGGGGCATTTGACTCTTTGGGAATACAAAGAAGCAGCCTTCTTGCCGTTAATGAGAAACTGTACCGCAAGATCAGGAATGAAGAGGCAGAGTCAGGTCAGGTGAATCTTTTTGACAATCCCGAAGCGGATAATACAAAAGAGGCAGAAACCATATATCCTTCAGTTCCCGAACTATCCGATGTGGACAGACTTGAAATGGAGAAGGAAATAAGCGGCATTTATCTTACCGGATCTCCACTGGATCAGTACAGCGATTCCATATCTTATCTGTCCGCAAAAACAATAGCTGACATAAAGTACAGCATAGTTTCAGATGATTCGTCATACGGAAATGCAGAAGATTCGGATGAAGTAACTGTGGTAGGAATAGTCAGAGGACTCAACGCAAAAGTAACCCACAGAGGAGAGAATATGGCATATGCAACTCTGGAAGATGACACTTCATCCATTGAAGTTATCGTTTACCCGCGAGTGTACGGCAAGTATGCACATCTTCTTGGCACCGGAGTATGCGTTGCGGTAAGAGGCAAGATATCAAAAAGAGACGGCGAAAACCTGAAAATCAGCGCTGACAGCATTGCAAAAATACCCGCTAACAGTGAAAGTACTGGCCATAAAAGTGCAGCAGATAATAAAAGCGCAATGGACATGACTGCCGTCAGAAAGATATTTCTTCGTGTACCGTCGGAAAAATCCGAAGAATATATTCGCTCAAAAGCCTTCTGTGAAATATTTTTCGGGAGAACTCCATGTGTCTTCTACTTTTCCGATCAGGGAAAGTATTCTGACAGACAGATTGTTGTGGAATGCAACAATTTCACGATTGGAGAGCTGGTAAAATTATTGGGAAAAGATAATGTAGCGCTCAGGTGAATTTCATAAAATTAATACGCAATTCAAAAATTTATGATATAATACAGTTTCAGTTAGTCAAAAAACGGAGGTGAGTAGGATGGTCAGTGGTGCTGAAAAAGTCAACTGGGGAAAAGAAACCCTGCACGTTTTGGGTATTATCAAGACTGTTATACTCAAAATTCTTTCATATGCATTGAATATCGTTCTGACCATTCTCCTGATCGGTTTGATCACGGGAATAATTGTCGGTTCGGTGTTTGCAATATATATAAACAGGTACCTTGATCTGAGTATAGACCCGTCCATAATAGTTTCTGTAAATCAGGACTCCACTACGAGAATCTATTATATGAAGTACGATTCGGAGGAGGACAGAATCAACAGAAACGGTACTCCAGTCGAAATTGAGGAACAGAGACTTTATTCGACTGATAACTCTCTTGCTGTCTCGTACAGCCAGATACCGAAAAGACTTATTCAGGCTTTTGTTTCAATCGAAGACAAAAGATTCTTTGAACATAACGGCGTTGACCTTATAACTACCGGAAAATCATTTCTCAACTATTTCACGGGATCATTTTCCGGAGGAGGATCGACAATAACACAGCAGCTGATCAAAAACGCGACCGGCGAAGACCAGGTAACGATTCAAAGAAAAGTAGAGGAGATCTTCAGGGCCATCAACCTCGAAAAGGTAAAGAGCAAGAATGAAATCATCGAAGCGTATCTGAATATCGTGTATCTGGGAAATGGCTGCACGGGAGTTCAGGCTGCTGCAAACTACTATTTCGGAAAAGACGTGTCGGAATTGTCACTGGTAGAATGTGCTGCAATTGCTTCAATTGTCAAAAACCCGTCGCAGTATGAACCGAAATACCATGAAGACGACTTTACCGTTATGGTAAACGGGGAGGAAGTCGTAAAACATGGAAACGCATGGCGCAGATGGGTCGTGCTGGAAGAAATGAAGGACAACGGATACATTACCGAGGAGGAGTGTGTCGCCGCACAGAATGAGAGCCTGAATATTATCTATAATGAAGATGAAAACGGGCTCATTTCCGAAGGAATGACTCTTTACAACTGGTATACCGAAGCTCTTCTTACAAGGCTCAGAGATGATATCATGAATGTTTACGGCGTGGATACCGTAACAGCATGGAATATGATATATTACAACGGATACAAGATATTTACTCCCATGGATCCGGAAGTACAGTCCACGATGGAATATGTTTATGAACATGATTCCGAATACTTCCCGGCGATGACATCGGGACTTCAGCCACAGTCAGCCATGGTTATCTGTGATCCTTATACCGGAGATGTTCTGGGTACTGTTGGCCAGAGAGGAGAAAAGGTAGTCAACAGGGGAACAGACCGTGCTACAGTCGCTGTCAGATCCCCCGGATCCTCAATCAAGCCGCTGTCAGTATACGGACCCGCACTCGACCTCGGACTTATTACGTACGGATCGGTAGTTGACGACACACCCGTAATGTTCAACACGAAAACTCTTGTTGCCGCAACCCAGTATAATGATGCGGTTTATCAGTATACCCCGTATCCTTATAACTATCCGAATGTATTCAGGGGACTTACGACTATAAACAGCGCCGTCACCAGATCCGTCAACACCATAGCAATGAAGGTGC
>CACXBN010000228.1 GCA_902765885.1 uncultured Ruminococcus sp.
CTTTCGTCCGGATCCTTGCGCATGGCTTTTGTGATTATCTGCTCCAGCCCTACCGGGATCTGGGGATTGATTTCTCTCGGAGCTTTCGGCTCATTGTTTATCTGCATCAAAGCTACTGAAACAGGCGAATCTCCGGTGAACGGAAGGCTGCCGGTAGCCATCTCATACATCATTACACCGAGTGAATAAAGGTCGCTTCTCGCATCTATATCCTGACCGTTAGCCTGCTCAGGGCTTATGTAAAATACGGTCCCTATTGCCTTGTCGGTCATAGTGAGCGTATCTGCATTCGGCAGTTTTGCGATTCCGAAATCGGTAACCTTGATGACTCCGTTTTTGAGCAGCATAATGTTCTGAGGCTTTATATCCCTGTGAACTATTCCTTTTTTATGGGCGTGGGAAAGGGCTCTCAGGATCTGTGTGGAATAGCTGATTATTTCCCTGAGATTGAGCACTTCCCTGTGCTCCATGTAGCTTTTGAGTGTGATGCCCTCTATATACTCCATCACTATATATTTAATGTTATCTCTGACAGACACATCGTAAATATTCACGATGTTCTGATGAGACAGCATGGCTACGGCTTTGGATTCATTGATAAAACGCTTTACGGATTGAGAGTCCGCCGAAATTTCATCCTTCAGAATCTTGACCGCGACCTGGCGGCGCATAAGTATGTCCGTAGCTTTGAACACCACGGCCATTCCGCCGATTCCTATTACTTTTTCTATTCTGTATCTGCTGTCGAACACGAGTCCGACATACTTCTCATAATTTTCCATAAATCCTGTCCTGTCGGTTCGTGTTTATATTGCCAAAATTACTGCTGTTATATTGTCTTTTCCGCCGTTTTCATTGGCGAGTTCCACAAGCTTTTCACATGCAGCCTGTGCATCCTCTCCGGAGACGACCGATGAAGTGATTCTGAAGATCTCTTCATCAGAGACCATATTTGTAAGTCCGTCCGAACAAAGAAGGACTTTCTGCCCCGGTATGACCTTGAAGGAGAAAACGTCAGCTTCAACTGTCTTCTCACTGCCTACAGCCCTTGTTATTATGTTCTTTTTAGTAGAGGCCTTTGCTTCTTCCGCCGTCAAAACTCCCATGTCTACCAGTCTCTGAACATATGAATGGTCTCTGGTGATCTGCTCAATTCCGTCTTCGGATATGAGATACAGTCTGCTGTCTCCGACGTTGACCGCATGTCCGCAGTCTCCGGCAATTATACAGCTCACAAGCGTCGTTCCCATTCCCCTTAGACTGTAATCATTTTCAGCTTTCTCATAGATAGCGCGGTTTGCCGTATCCACTCCCTCTTTGAACATCATTTCAAAGTCATGGTCGGAGAAACCGATAAATGCAGAATTGTCAGTTTCATATGAGGTTATCTTGCCGCAGAATGCAGACGCAGCCAGAGAACTGGCTATGTTGCCCCCATTCACGCCTCCCATTCCGTCACAGACGACGGCAAACAAGGTATCGTTTGAATATTTGCAGACCACAAAATTGTCCTGATTCGTAGATCTGACCATTCCAACATCAGTTATTCCGAAGAAAACCATATATGCCTCCGCTTAAAGTGTGTCTTTTATATTGCTGTTACTTATTATGCCTGAGTCTGAGCTGACCGCACGACGCGTCTATATCCGATCCGAGTCTTCTCCTCACGGTAGCATTCACGCCGCAGCTGCCGAGCACCTCCGCAAACTTTTTGGCATTGTTTCTGCCGGATGACGCCAGACCTGTTTCTCTGACTTCATTGAGAAGTATCAGGTTGACGTGCACCGGGCATTTCATGTATTTCTTTATAACACCCGCAAGTTTGACGGCATCGTTTTCGCCGTCGTTCCTGCCGGCTATCAGGGTATATTCAAAAGAGATCCTGCGCCCCGTTTTTTCAAAGTATCCGTTGCACGCCGAAAGAAGTTCCGCAATGCACCATTTCCTGTTCACGGGCATCAGTTCACTTCTGGCCGTGTCGTCAGAAGCATGCAGTGACACTGAGAGAGTCACCGGCAGGCCGCTCTCTGCAAGAGCATTTATTCCCGGGACTATTCCGCATGTGGAGACGGAAATATGTCTGAGTCCTATGCACAGCCCGGCCGGGTCGGACACCAGTTTCAGAAATCTTATGACATTGTCGTAGTTGTCAAGCGGTTCGCCTATTCCCATCATGACTATTCCGTCAACACGCTCGCCTGTATCCCGCTGTGCACACAGCACCTGTCCGAGTATCTCAGAAGCAGTCAGGTTCCGCACCCTGCCTTTGAGGGTGGAGGCGCAAAATCTGCAGCCCATTGCACAGCCTGCCTGAGAAGAAACACAAAGCGTATTTCCGTGTTCGTACCTCATAAACACGGACTCTATGCATTCGCCGTCCGTGAGCTCCATAAGGTATTTGATCGTACCGTCTATGCCTGAGACATGCTTTTCCGCAACTTTCGGCATCCTGTATTCAGTTTCCGCTTTCAGCATGTCCCTTAATGATTTCGGAAGGTTTGACATCTCATCTATGGATGCACCTTTTGAGATCCATGAGAACAGCTGATCGGCTCTGAATTTCTTTTCGCCCATATCCTCAATGAATTTTCTGAGTTCATCGGGATACATCGACATGATGTCGGGTTTTCTCTTCTTTTCTTCCATATATATTTAATCCCGTATCATTTTTGCAACAAAGAATCCGTCGCATCCGTCGGTATCCGGTCTGAACATCCTCATTCCCGAACCTATAACCGGCGAATCTTCTATGTGAAAGTCCGGATTTCTTTCAAGGAATCTGCCGACCACTCCTTCGTTCTCTGCTTTGATCACAGTGCATGTCGAGTAGACCAGCGTGCCTTTTTTCTTCACATATTTTGATGCCCCTTCAAGTATCTCAAGCTGTATATCCGGCAACCTGTCGGATTCCGACACATCCTTGTACCTGATTTCGGGCTTTTTCGATATCACGCCGAATCCGGAGCACGGCGCATCACAGAGGACCCTGTCAGCTGCTCCGAAGAGCGCTTCATCCGGCTCCCGTGCATCTCTCTTCTCCGTTCTGATAATATCTATTTTCAGTCTCTCCGCTCCTGACTGCACCAGAGTCAGCTTGTTTCCGTGTATGTCATACGAATGAACCACGCCGCTGTTATGCATGTCGATCGCCATGGAGAAGGATTTGCCGCCCGGACACGAGCACGTATCCACAACAGTATCACCGGGCTTTGCCCCGACGACTGCAGACGCTATCCTGGATGCTTCATCCTGTACAAACCACAGTCCTTTTTCAAGTCCTTCCCTGATTTTTTCGTCAAGCTGTCTGACTCTGATTACATCCGGTGCAATATCGGAGATCTTTCCTCCGGTTATTCTGAGCGCATCCCCGGCATTCGTTAAAATGGTGTTTATTCTGAGATCGACACCCTCGCGGCTTCCTGAAGCTTCAAGATAACTTTCTGCGGAATCTCCGAGAGACTCTATGAGTTTTTTTACAAGCGGCTCCGAAACCGAATATCTTACTGAAAGGTATTTGATATGCTCTTCCGGATATGTTACCCTCTTCCCGTCCCGCATGAAACTGCGGAGGATCGCATTGACATATCCTCTTTTTTCTTTTCTTACAAGTCCGACCGATTCGTTCACGGCCGAATATTCCGGAATCCTGTCAGTAAAAACAAGCTGGTATATACCGAGTCTTATTGCGTTCAACACATCGCTGTCGAGACCGACGACCGGTTTGCTTGAATATCCGGAAATAATATGATCAAGAGTGATCTTTTTCTCAATGACCCCGTAAACAAGTCTTGTATACAGTGCCCTTTCGCTGCCGGGAAGTTCAGAAGATCTCAGCTGAACATCCACTTCTATATTTGAGTATCTTCCGTTTTTTTCTATCCTGCAAAGAGATTCATGCGCCAGCTTTCTCGCATTAACGGAAGATTTTTCTTCTGTACCGTGTTTTTCTTTCTGCATATCAGCGCCTTCTCGATCCTCTGGCTACAGACAAAATTCTCAAAAAGGTCAGAAGCGTCGCGGCAAACGAAGCCACGTATGTGAGCGCAGCCGCCGTAAGCACTTTTTTTACCCCTTTTAATTCTTCTTCCGTTATTATTCCTCCCGATAGAGATGCGATCGCCCTGCGGCTTGCATTGATTTCCACCGGAAGTGTCAGCATTCTGAAAAGGACTGCGGCTCCGAACAATGCAACTCCTATCCATGCAAGAGGTCTGAATTCAAACAGCACGCCGAGAAGCACAAGAGGCCATGCAGCCATGGAACCGTATTTTGTTACCGGAGTAATGACGGACCTTATTTTTACGGGAAGATAGTCTTCACTGTACTGAATGGCATGTCCCGATTCATGGGCAGCCACACCGACAGCGGAGACCGTTGCGCCGTTATACACATTGTCGCTGAGCCTTATTATCCTGTCCGTGGGATTGAAATAATCGGTAAGGTCGCCTTTGACATGATCGATCACAACATCGTTTACTCCATGTGTCGACAAGACCATTCTCGCGGCATCACTGCCTGTCATACCGCTCTCAACCCGTACGGATGAATATTTTCTGTACACGGATCTGACGTAAATGTCGGCTGCAATGGTAATCAGCAGAGCCGGTATGACATACATAAAATATGACCAGTCACCGTATGGCATTCACGTCACCTCCTTTTTACTTTTCTCCCAGTATCTGTCCCGTGACTATCTTTCTTCCGCGCAGGTAGTCAGCAGAACTCATTGCCCTTTTGCCCTGCGGCTGGACAAAGGTGACATCTATAAATCCGTCACCGCATCTGACGGTGAAATACCCGTCTCCCTTCATGTCCGTTTCAACAACTTCCCCGGGCAGGTACTTTTCCGTATCTTTTCTTTCGCTTTTTCTCGCTTTTATGATTTTCAGAAGAGTGCCGTCTGCGTTTGTCGTTGCCGCACAAGGCGCGGGCGACAATCCTCTTATCTTATTGAAAATCTCGTCTGCAGGTCTCGTGAAGTCCAGATATGTTTCCGATTTTTCTATTTTCGAAGCGTATGTCGATTCCGAATCGTTCTGCTTTTCTCTCGGGACTTCGCCCTTCCATATCATATCTATTACGTCGCACATGGCTTTTCCGCCGAGCGCCGCGAGCTTGTCGTGTATCGTTCCGAAGTCATCTTCGTCCGTAACAGGACATTCGAGTTTGAGGATCATATCCCCCGTATCGAGCCCCTTGTCCATGTACATGGCCGTAATACCGGTGACTTTTTCGCCTTCCATCAGGGCTCTCTGCATCGGCGCCGCTCCTCTGTATTTCGGCAGGAGGGACCCGTGGGCATTAATACATCCGTATTCGGGATACTCAATCACGTATTCCGGAAGTATATTTCCGTATGCAGCGACTATGATCAGTTCCGGCTTAATTTCATCAAGGACATCGATGAATCTGCCGTCTTTCAGAGTTGCCGGCTGGTATACCGGAATGTCATGTTCCAGTGCAAAGATTTTTACCGGAGACGAAAGCATCTTCATTCCCCGTCCGGCAGGCTTGTCCGGCCTTGTCACCACCGCGCATACCTCGCAGCCTTCTTTTGAGTAAACCGACCTGAGAACCTCTTCCGCAAACTCCGGGGTTCCCATGAACATTATTCTTATGTGTTTATTCCTCGGCATCTTTCTTACTTTCCATGTATTCTTCGAGTTCTTTTTCAGTCAGGATACGAACTGCCTTTTCGGTAAACAGATGACCATCGAGATGATCGAGTTCATGGCATATGCATCTTGCACTGAGCCCTTCGCCTTCGCGGACTATAACGTCCCCGTTCCTGTCCAGTCCCCTGACGGTTACCTTTTCGGGCCTGTCGGTGATACCCCAAACTCCGGGAACCGACAGACAGCCTTCTATCTCCTGCTGTTCGCCCTCGCTTGCTATTATTTCGGGATTGATGAGTTCAACGAGTTCGTCTCCTACGTAAAGGACTACTACTCTTCTCATTATTCCGACCTGCGGAGCTGCAAGTCCCGCTCCGTCTGCATCTATAAGGGTTTCCTTCATATCATCTATAAGTCTGACAATTCTCGGAGTAATCTCCTTCACGGGTCTGCAAACCTTCGCAAGGATCGGATCCCCTTCCTGTACTATATTCAACAATGCCATTTGAGTCTCACTCCTTTATCAGATATTGTTCGGATTTATGTCTATCGACGCGTTTACCGTCGTCATATTTCTTGATTTATATCCGCGGTTCCCGCGATCAATATCGTTTTCCCGCTTGTAATCGTTTGCATGTTTTGAAGCATCGAGAATGATTTCCGACATGAACTGCCTGCACTTCTTATTCAGTCTGCACTTCAGAATGATCCTTTTCCTGTAAACGTTCTGCGCCTTGTAGACAGGAGCTTCAAACGGTCCGAACATCGTGATCGGAACATCCGAAAAACTGTTTTTGGACATTATGATGATCGTCCTGTACAGCCTGTCTATGGCTGAGGAGAGCGCCTTTTCATCCATGCTCGCAAGAGTTATCACTGCGATATCGCAGAAAGGAGGGAGCACCACGGCTTTTCTGAGCTTGATTTCTTCATTATAGAATGTCACATAGTCCTGCTTTGCGGCAAGCTTGATGACTCTGTTTTCGGGATTTCTTGTTTGTATCACGGCAACGCCCGGAACGTCAGCACGGCCTGCCCTGCCTACTACCTGCGTCAGCATGGCAAAGGTTCTTTCCGATGCTCTGTAGTCATCAGCCGTAAGCAGCATATCGGAATTGAGCACTCCCACGGTTGCAACTCTCGGAAAGTCATGACCTTTCGTCACCATCTGTGTTCCGAGAAGCACGTTTGCCTCTCCGTTCCTGAATATCGTGAGTATCTCTTCGTGAGAATGCTTCAGGGATGTGGTGTCATGATCCATTCTGAGTATTTTAAGTTCGGGAAATTCGTTTATAATGTCGTCTTCGGCTTTCTGTGTGCCGTATCCCATGAACATAAGATACGGTTTACCGCATGAAGGGCACACTTCGGGAACCGGGGCCTTGTATCCGCACATATGGCAGACAAGATATCCGTCGTTCCTTCTTTTTTCGAGATACGGCGTTTCCGACTCGGCGTCGGGAGACCTTCCCTTTCTCGAATGATACTTCATCGTCACGGAGCAGTTCGGACACGTGATGTTTTTCAGACAGTTTCTGCATGAGACGAAGTTGTTGTATCCTCTTCTGTTGAGAAACAGGATGGACTGGTATCCTTTTGCGCTGTCTTCCCTCAGCTTTTCCGCCAGAACATTGCCGTTGGGAGACAGATTGCCTTCAGCAATATCTTCCCTCGAATCGGCTATCACGACATCCGGAAGCTTTGCTTCACCGTATCTGTCTTTAAGTTCAACAAGAGAATATATGCCCTTTTTGGCTTTGTAATAACTGGTTACCGATGGTGTGGCGGATGCCAGGATAAGAGACGCGCCGTTTTCTCCGCATCTGAAACTTGCAACCTCATGCGCCAGATATTTTGGGTTGCTGTCGGACTTGTATGTGTGTTCATGCTCCTCGTCGATGACAATCAGACCGAGGTTTTTTACCGGGGCAAATATCGCCGAACGTGTGCCGATGACCACGTCAGCTTTGCCGCTTCTGATCCTCCTCCACGCATCTACACGCTCACCCTGGGAAAGAGATGAATGGATCAGTGCTATCCTGTCTCCGAAGACTCCCGCAAAACGCATTACGGTCTGTGGGGTAAGGGCTATCTCGGGGACCAGCATTATGACCCCGCGCCCCATCTCAAGAGTTTTTTCAATAAGTTTTATTATAACGTTGGTTTTTCCGGATCCGGTCACTCCGTGCAAAAGCGCTGCCGAAGGACCGTCCTTTGATATCATGGCTAAAAGAGCATCAAATGCTTTTTCCTGGGATTCGGACAGAACAAATGATGACTTTTGACCTTTTCCGGATACGAGATACGATTCGAGAGACTTCTTGTCTCTGTATGCATCAACATAGTCAAGCCTGATAAGTCCTTCTCCCGCAAGAGCTTTTACCGCGCTGCGGCATGCAGGAAGCGGAATACCCGTGTTCTGTGAGATGTCCGATTCTGACGATTCGCCGAAAAGAGCAAGAAATTCAAAAACTTTCTTTTTGTTCTTTCCCCTGAGTTTCAGATATTCACTTCTCGCCAAAATCTCATTCGCGCTGCCTGATGTTTTGAATTCTTCTGCCAGATCACATACGATCCTTGTTACGGATCCATATGCCTTTTTTATGTCTGCTGTCCTTAAAAGGTAGCCTTTCTTTTCAAGTTCCGCAATGTACCTGGTGCAATCAAATCCGGATGCCGAGACGATTTCGTTTTTCGTGAATCTGCCCAGCTGCCTGCAGAGTTCAAGTGTCTCCTCTGCTCTGGCGGTGAGTTTTTCTCCGCATCCGTCATCCATGTCCTGATTCACTTCATATATGTCGCTGACCTTTCCGAAAGCGGATGACGGAACCACTGCGCTCAGAGCCTCTCCGAAAGTGCAGAGAGTGTGTTCTTTCAGAAAAGTGCACAGCGAAAGCATCTCATCGTCAAGTATAAGGCCGTTTCCGATTTCCGAACTCAAATATTTCAGTTCACGTTCCGGAACGCTTCCGTCGTTTACGGTCAAAGAGAAAACAACTGCGGTTTTTCTGCGGTTACCCTTTCCGAAAGGGACTTCCACTATGGAACCTTTCCTTACATGCTCGAGTTCTTTCGGAACATGATATGAATAAAGATTATCGGCGCTGTACGGGACATCAAGAATGTATACTTCGGCTGTAATACTATTCATTTATACTACACCTCCGCATACTTTCATAATGACTGTGATTATTCTTTTTCTCCGAATTCCACTTCTTCGTCTTCTATTATTTTCTTGGCCTGGGCATTCTCGGACAGGAATATTTCCTCTCCGTTGTCGCCTATAAGCTTGAATTCACCCGAATGAAGTCCGGAAATTGCCAGCTTGACGGCCTTTTCGTCTCTGTAGTCCTTGTTTATCATATTCTGGGCTGCGATCTTCTTATCGTTGTCCTTGCTCATTGCGGCCTGTTCTGCTGCTTCTTTCTGCTTAACATATTCGTCTGTTATTATTCTGGCGCATTTTGCAGTTGCAACAACAAGCGCATATCTGTTAATGTCTGTTGTTTTGGAAAGATCGATTGGATTGTTAATCATGATTTATATACTCCCTTTTATTGTTCGCTTATTTATATTTCCGGATAGTTTTCACGGAGATACTCCTCCGCTCTGTCTGCCTTAAGACGTTCGGCGGTAATAACCGCGAGAAGATCTTCGGCGCACTTGTCTGCTTTTCCGTTTTCATTTATCAGAAGGTAATCGTACTTGGTCACTTCCTTGACTTCATCCAGGGCACGTCTGAGCCTTCTTTGGATTTCATCTTCGGTTTCGGTTCCGCGTCCCCTCAGTCTTCTTTCGAGTTCTTTTGAATCGGGGGCCGTCAGCATGATGGCCACGCATCTGCTCCCGAGTTTTCTTTTCATCTGTCCGCAGCCGTTCACTTCTATCTCAAGGACAAGGTCCTTTCCCTTCTCGGTGATTCTTTCGGCCTCGGACTTAAGAGTTCCGTAGTAGTTTCCGTTGTATATCGTATATTCGAGAACTTCATCGTTTTTTATGAGTTCTTCGAATTCCGCTTTTGTTTTATAGAAATAATTGACTCCTTCGGCCTCTCCCTCTCTGGGAGCTCTGGTCGTTGCAGATACTGCCACTTCCATGCCGGTATAAATCTCCTGCAGTATTCCTATCACGGTTCCCTTTCCGCTTCCGGACGGTCCCGAAACCACGAATACCTTTCCTTCTTCCATCTTACTTACTGACATTTAGGCTCCTCCTTCCTGAAGGGAATCTGCATCTCCGCGTATGCGTGATGAGATGGTTTCGTTCTGAATGGCCGAGAGGACCACATGGTCCGAATCCATTACTATGATGCATCTGGTCTTTCTTCCGCTCGTGCAGTCGATTGCTCTTCCCGAATCCCTTGCGTCCTGGACCAGTCTCTTGGCCGGCGCTGAATCCGAATTGATTATGGCAACCACTCTTTCTGCATTAATCATATTGTTGAATCCAACATTAACAAATCTCATAGCTCATCTCCACGTCTATTCAAGGTTCTGGATCTGTTCGCGGATTTTTTCAAGTTCCGTTTTCATATCCACAACGAGGTGGGCAATCTCGGTATTTCCCGCTTTGGAACCGATAGTATTTATTTCCCTGTTGATCTCCTGGACAAGGAAGTCGAGCTTCCTTCCGAGCGCTTCGTCGGAATTCAGAATCTCGTCGAGCATAGTGAAGTGTGATGACAGTCTCACCAGTTCCTCGTCAATAGCGGCTTTGTCTGCAAATATTGCAACTTCCGTAAGGAGCCTCTGTTCTGAGACTTCCGCGTCAAAATCCGAGAGTATCTGCCTTATCCTGCTTTCAAGCTTTTCGGGATATCCCGAAATGTCGCTTTCGGAGATCTTCTTGATCTTCTCGGCGCTTTCCCTGAGGAACTGTGCTTTTTTGCTTATATCCTCACAAAGTCTTCTTCCCTCGGCAGCCCTGGTGATGCAGAACGATTCAACGGCTTCGGCCAGGACTTTTTTTACGTCCTCCCAGTCCTTGTTAACGTCTTCATCGGGCTTTTTTATTATGAAGATATCTTTGTTGTAAGCGACTTTTGATACGGTTATGTCATCCTTGAGACCGAATGTGTCTCTGAGGGCATAAAGCGCTTCTATGTAAGAGCCTGCCGCTGCAGTGTCGATGGTGGTCACCATCCCGTTCTGTTTCAGAACATCGATTCCGACATATATTTCCACTTTTCCTCTCGTTATTCCGTGCTCGGAAACATATGCCTTGATCTTTTCTTCCAGAAAGCTGTAATTTCTTGGAAGTTTTACCGTACAGTCCAGAAATCTTGAGTTGACACTCTTTAATTCAACCGTAATATCCAGTGATTCATCTTCAGAAAGATGTCTCGCTCTGCCAAATGCTGTCATGCTTTTTAACATTTATCCGTCTCCCAAAGGCCATTATTTTCCATTTTATTTTTAATATAGATATTCAGTGTGTATTATACTACAAGTACCCGGCCAAAGTCAATGAATCACCCGTCAAAAAAAGACGTGAGAAACGCTGTATTTATATAGATGGAAGCTTTTTAACGGCGCCTCGGATCCGCGGGATGACAAGTCTTTCGTTGTACTTCAGACCGTCCGGTTTCAGTCTGCCGCTTTGCGCCTCCCCGAAAACATATTTTCCGCATTTTTTATAAAAGCAAAAAAGCAGGTGCTGTCCGTACTTCCACAGTGAAAGTATCGGCACAGCATCTGCTCACGGATTGGTTTTACCACTTGATATTTAGTTTTTTTCTGAGGACTGCCAGATAATATGACAGACATTTTGTAAGAGTGAAATCGTAAAGGACGAAAAACAGCGTGCCTATCAGC
>CACXBN010000229.1 GCA_902765885.1 uncultured Ruminococcus sp.
CCGTACTTTCACATCACAACGCTCATATACTGCGCGTATGCCTATTCCTTTTTCTTTCAGAATATCGCATATTGCTTCAATAATAATGTCTTTGACTTTTTCTGTTCCCAGGCAGAGAGTCTGTACGACCAGCACGTCATAAAACAGATCAACCGTCAGGCCGGGAAAGGAATCAGCTTCTCCGAAGATAAGTCTCGAAGCTCTGATGTCATTTCCCATAACCGTGAATCTGTATTCCAGGGCATAGCGAACTCTTCTTTTGTAAAAATCATCATCAAATTTGTCATTTGCGTTTCTTGATATGATTCTCACCCTTATTTTTGAATTGCTGTTGTAGTATCCGGTTCCCAGAAATCTGTTCTTCTTTGAAAATGCATTTACAAGATCTCCGTTTTCCGGATTTCCGGAAACAGATGTTACTTCGGCGTCAAAAATCCAGGGATGCCCGGATTTGACATGTGCTTCGCCTTTTTCGGTTATTTCCACAAATGGTAGTTCAAGCATAAAGATGTTCCGCCTTAGGAAAGTCTGGAAAGTGCGGCGATGAGACTCTCCTTCTTTTCCTTGTATTTTTCAAGTTTTTCTTTTTCCGCGTTTACTACCTTCTCGGGAGCTCTGCTCACGAATGACTCATTGGCAAGTTTGCCTTCTGCACGCGCGATCTCGCCGTTTACGGATTCGATTTCTGCTTTGAGTCGTGCTTTCTCCGCTTCAAAGTCGATCATGTCACCGAGAGGAATATGAATCGTGGCAGAGTCGGTAACGATATGTACAGCTGAGTCATCACTAAATGAATCCACAAGTTCAACGGAAGACGCATAAGCGAGCTTTTCGAAAAATGCGAAGCTTCCTTCAAATGCATCCGGATATTTTGTTTCTATGTGGATGCTTGCCTTCCTTGAGGGTGCAACGTTCATTTCCGCACGGCGTGCTCTGATGGCTTTTATTGCTGATATAACCTTTTCGAAATTCAGGCTTTCTTTCTCGAAAACAAGTTTCTCATTGTATTCGGGATACTGTTTTACCATAAGATAGCCTTCGGCTCCCGGAAGACCTCCGTATATTTCCTCGGTAATGAAAGGCATAAAAGGATGCAGGAGCTTGAGGGTCTCGCCGAGAACATATGCAAGTACATTCTGTGCGGTTTCGCTTCTTTCTCCGCCTGCTGCAACTGACGGCTTGGAGAGCTCTATGTACCAGTCGCAGTATATATCCCAGATAAAGTCGCATATTGATGAAAGGGCGACACCGATTTCGTAGTTGTCGATATTGTTCGATACGCTCTTTATGCAGTTTTCAAGTTTTGTGAGAACCCATTTGTCTTCATCTGACAGTTTATCACAGTCCGGAAGCTTTATTTCGTCAATTGTCAGGTTCATCATTACAAATCTTGCAGCATTCCAGAGTTTATTGGCAAAATTACGGGCATTTTCTATTTTTTCATCTGAGAATCTCATGTCATTTCCGGGACTGTTTCCTGTGGCAAGAGCATATCTCAGAGCATCGGCTCCGAATTTGTCAATGATCTCGAGTGGATCAACGCCGTTGCCGAGAGACTTTGACATTTTTCTTCCCTGGGCGTCGCGCACAAGTCCATGGATAAATACAGTATCAAACGGAATTTTCCCCGTATATTCAAGAGCTGAGAAAATCATTCTTGAAACCCAGAAGGTGATGATGTCATATCCGGTTACGAGTGTGTTCGTAGGATAGAAATCTCTCAAATCATCGGTATCATCGGGCCAGCCCATCGTAGAGAAAGGCCAGAGAGCTGAAGAGAACCATGTGTCCAGAGTATCGGGATCCTGGGTCATATGACCGCCGCATTTCGGGCATTTCGGATCATCATCGAGGGTAACCAGTGTTTCTCCGCAGTCATCGCAATAGAATGCGGGGATCCTGTGGCCCCACCAGAGCTGTCTTGAAATACACCAGTCACGGATGTTTTCCATCCAGTGGAAGTAGTTCTTTTCGAATCTCTCGGGAACAAACCTTATGCTTCCGTCACGCACTGCATCTATAGCAGGTTTGGCAAGAGGTTCCATTTTTACGAACCATTGTTTTGAAATCATCGGCTCAATCACATGATGGCAGCGATAGCATGTTCCAACCGAGTGTACAAGAGGCTCGATTTCTTTGAGCAGTCCGGCTTCGCGAAGATCATCGAGTATGACCTTGCGTGCTTCTTCGGTCGTCATTCCGGCATACTTTCCGCAATCAAGAACATCAGGTTCCCCGACAGCGGCGAGTCCTGATTCCTTCAGATGGTCTGCAGCTTCCTTATCCGCAGCTCCGGTCATATGACCGTCATATGTGAACACTCTCACCATCGGAAGATCGTGACGCTGACCGACCTCATAGTCGTTGGGGTCATGCGCGGGAGTGATTTTAACTACTCCGGTCCCCTTTGTCATATCGGCATGCTCATCGCAAATAATAGGTATCTCTTTATTTATGAGAGGAAGAATGACGTGGCATCCGTGAAGATGAGCATATCGAGGGTCATCTGCGTTTATTGCAACTGCAGTGTCGCCTAACATCGTTTCGGGTCTGGTGGTTGCAAGTTCCAGCATTTCTCCAGTCTCTTTAACAGGGTACAGAATATGATAGAAATTTCCGTTTTTATCTTCATATTCGACCTCTGCGTCGGATATGGAGGTCATGCATGTTGAACACCAGTTAACGAGTCTGTTTCCTCTGTATATAAGGCCTTTGTTATAGAGCCTTATGAAGACTTCACGAACAGCTCTGCTGCAGCCTTCGTCGAGTGTGAACCTTTCACGGCTCCAGTCACAGGAAGCGCCAAGCTTTTTAAGCTGTTCTATGATCCTGCCGCCGTATTTTGCCTTCCAGTCCCATGCGCGTTCAAGAAATTTTTCTCTGCCTATGTCATCCTTGGTCAGGCCTTCCTTGCGCATGGCCTCAACGATTTTTGCCTCTGTTGCTATTGAAGCATGGTCAGTGCCGGGAAGCCAGAGTGTCCTGAATCCCTTCATTCTCTTATATCTGATAAGTATGTCCTGAAGAGTATTGTCAATGGCATGTCCTATATGAAGCTGACCGGTGATGTTCGGCGGCGGTATAACGATTGAAAAGTGCGGTTTGGTTCTGTCGTCCGTCGGCTTAAAAAGGCCGGCGTCCATCCATTCCTTATAAATTCTTCCCTCAAATTCCGAGGGAGAGTATGTCTTGGGTAATTCTTTTCTCATTTTTATCATATCCTTTCGGCGTTTTATGAATTAAAAAAGGCGTCCTGAAGAACAGGACGCCTGATAAGCGCGGTACCACCCTGATTTATCCGATGACGGATACACTCATATGAATCTTAACGCGATTCGATCGCCGCAGACTACTGTAATTTCACCTGCAGGGCTCCGAGACTACTTCCCATAAAGCTTTTCAGCGAATTTTCACCGCACATCGCTCTCTGGATGAAAGTTCTTCATGGTACTTCTTCTCTTCACGGCCTTTTTCACGAATCAATTCTAACACAAATCAGAAAATGTGTCAATCCAAGTGAAAAAATGTAACAAATGTGGACCGACGGTTTTGTCAGTTATAGGGGTCGTACTCGGATTCAAAGATCGGCTTGACGGAGAACGAGAATGTGAAGTGTTCTTCACGGAATCTGTACTTTCCATCAAGCTCCGGTCCGCATGAGTATGAACCCATACCGGACTGTTTGTAATCTATGAACACAGTGGTTTCGTCTTCTCTTTTCAGTTCATGTCTGTGCGATGCCTTGTCCAGCTGCTCAGGAGAATAGTGAGACGCACTGAAACTGAATGTATCCGGAGTTCTGAAAAGAAGCCCGTGACCTGCAACAGTATGAACGTCTGCCCAGCGGCACCCGTAATGAGAAGAGTTTTCCTGCGGTGTTATATACGGTTCGTAGTTCTCATCCACAGTGGACGAATACTCACCGAGTTTGGTAGACAGATTCTTGTCGCAATAGCTTTCCCCGGGTCCGTACCCGAAATATTTCATCTGTTCACTGCCTTTGGGCATTACAAATCTGAATCCGAAACGCGGGTGGATAACACCGTCGTGTTCTTTCTTCCAGTCAACATCGCAGTCGACCTTCATTTTTCCGCATCCGCACACGGTATAAGTCAGTGTTGCGTGAATATTGACATTCTTTGAGGCGGCACCTATGGATAATTCGGATCTGATTACCGCATGTTTCTCGTCATGCTCGATTATGCTGCATGAATAGCATTTTGATCCGGCTCTGTCAAATCCCCAGAAATTCCAGTCATTGACGAGTTTTCTGTCATTGTCTGTTGGTGCTCTCCATATCTCAGGAGTGACGGCTTTTACGATAAGATCTTCTCCGTTGTCTCTGATGGATTCTATAAGCCCGGTATGCTTTCCTATCTTATATGCCGTCTCACCGCATGCCACAGATATTGTGCTGTTGTCCTCCAGAACTATGACTGGATACTTTGTTTTTTCCGTGCAGTTTGTGCTTTCAGTGTCAGTCGGAACTGATTCATGAATGAATTGTGCAAAGCCGACTTCATATCCTGCGGGAGCCCATTCTGTCGGTGTGTTCTGCCTGAACGATAAATCCAGGGTGAACGTGCCTTTTTTTCTGTCAGGAAAAGCATCAAACAGAACAATGGTCTTTTCTTTTCCTGGATTGATGTTAAGGGAAGGAGACACCCCGGATCTGACAGCCTTTCCGTTGAAATTCAGTGTCCACTGAAGAGAGATGTCGTCAAGCGGCTTAAAAAATCTTCTTGATTTGATTTTTACCGTTCCGGGTTTTGTTTCTCTTACTTTTACCGGCATAAGTACCTGCTTGAGTTCAAGCATTCCTCTGTGCGGAGTCCTGTCGGGATACACTAGTCCGTCTATGCAGAAATTGCCGTCATTTGGTTTGTCACCGAAATCTCCTCCGTAAGTATAATCTGGGGACGAGTATATGTCTCCTGTAGCAACGGAGTGGTCGCAAAATTCCCAAACACATGCTCCGAAGAATTCCTTGTTCGATTCTATGGATTCCCAGTATTCTCTCAAATCTCCAGGGCCGTTCCCCATGGCGTGACAGTATTCGCACAGGAACAG
>CACXBN010000230.1 GCA_902765885.1 uncultured Ruminococcus sp.
CCGCCACCCTTCATCTCATAGGCGACGCGACACGCCTTTTCGATCTCCGAATCCATCCACGCACGGTTGAGTGCTCCGGGGTCTCGCTTTTCAAGATGTAATTCTTTGTTGTCTTTGGGCATCTCATTTTTTCCGCCGAGCTTATCGTTGTAATACCGTATTGCTGACAGCGTAGCGTAGATATATGACGTAGAGAGACCTTTCGCTTTCATTTCTTCTGCAAAAGCGTAAAAGTGACGCGGCTCTACGTTCTTGAGGTTTTGCAGAGAGTAGTTCTCGGCAAGAAAACGGCAGAATCTTTTCTCGGCGTTAAAGTACGGCTTTCTCGTATCGATTGAACCGGATCGATCGTGCTTGAAAATCTTATGCGCTTGACTTTCAAGATTCTTATACAAGCCCCCGATTCTTTCCGCCTGCTGTTCGGGCGTTAACTTTTCTTTGTTTCTCATACAGTCTTTTCTCCTTTCCTTGTTACTCGGACTGTTGTCCTGTACGTACAAAATGCGGGTGATTTTCAAGACGAATCAAGAAAACAATCAGATCGGACGGCAAAATCTCATTGATTTCAATCTCGTGACGAAAATCTCCGATTCGTACGGTTTCAATTTACGGCGCATTTTTGTGCCGTTTCAAGAAAACTATCTTTTTTGAGGACGAAAAGGTTGTTTTCTTGATTTATGACCAAAATGTTTGTATATGGCATGAACATAAAAAAAGAACCGTACGAATTTGTACGGTCATAATATGGGCTGCTTTTTTGATGCGATTTCAGGAAAAGACTAATAATATTATCGACACTTACTATCATACTAATAGTTGTAACGGCTTATGGATGGATAGTTGATTTTTTTCAATAAAGTGATATAATAGGAGAAAAAAGTGATGAGGAATCGAAATATGAAAGTTTTTATCAGTTGGTCTGGCAAAATAAGTTGGCAAGTAGCAGTAGTATTCAGAGACTGGCTACCTTCTGTTATTCAATCTGTTGAGCCTTATGTTTCTTCCGAAGATATAGACAAAGGGGCGAGATGGAGCACAGATATTGCAAAAGAGCTTGAGAACTCAACATTTGGTATTCTATGCGTTACTAGAGATAATCTAGAGGCGCCGTGGTTATCTTTTGAGGCTGGTGCGCTATCAAAAACTATGGAGAAATCATTTGTCACTCCGTTTTTGTTCGATATAAAGCGATCGGAAGTTCAAGGACCAATATTGCAATTTCAATCCACTATTTTTCAAAAAGATGATATTAAAAAAATGGTTCAGACCTTGAATAAGGCAAGCGGAGAAACTGGTATATCTGATCAACGGCTCGAAAAATCATTTGAAGTATGGTATCCAACTCTTGAAACAGAGCTAAACAAAATAAAAAATGAAAGTACTAATGCGGATGAGGCTATTACCAACGAGGATGCGAATCACTCGTCGGAAATGTTGGAAGAGATTTTGGAATTATCTAGGGATAATCAAAAACTGTTGAGAAGCCCTGATTCGAGAATATATGATGATTTAGAAAAAGTTAAAGATTATCTTGAACATATCTCTATGAGAAATGAAAGTCTTTATGATAAAAGGAGGATGTCAAGAAGATATAATTCTATGTTTTTAGAAGAAATTATGCATATGGATAGTTTACGAAGATCATATGCGTTTTTGATGACACTTAGCCTCTTGAAAGAAGATTTTCCTTGGGTTTATGATATGGGGAAAGAATTAATTGAAATACTAAAAAGTGATAAGTATCCTGAAGAAAAGTCTTTGTCTATCAGAGAATTTAAAGAACTGGTCGATTTTACTTTCGGTCATCCTATTATGCGTGATATGTTTGGCAGAAATAAAGATAGTGTTGTTTTTATGAAAGAAGTGCCATATTATCTAATTCAATGTTTAGACGATATTTCTAATGAAGATGGAATAATGTAGCATTTATTTTAAAAAATAACGTATGGCTCCCGCGGACTGATTCACAGTCCACGGGAGCCGTGTGTCATTTGAAAACGATAGTTCAGTTTTCGTTCAGATGCTTTTCGAGATCTCTTGCGCCGTACATGATACGAATAACACTTACGGCGTTCTTTTCTTCGTTTACGGTATAGAACACAAGAAAATTCTTGACCGGCAGTTTGCGCAGTCCACGACTTCGCCACGGTTCGTTCTCATACAGGGCGTTGCGCATCGGGAAGTTTTCAAGCGTATGTACGGCGGTGATTATGTTTTGATACAACTTTCCCGCCGTCATCGGTTCTTGCAGGTTAAAAGCGATATACTCATAGATTTCTTCCAGGTCGTCCCGCGCTTTCGTGGTATAGAAGACGTCATAACTCATATGCCGAACCTGCTTTTCATATGGGCTTCCACATCTGCGGCAGAATAAACCTTGCCGGATTCTGCATCGTCAAAACCTTTCTGGATTTCAGCGTCAAACTGTTCTTTGGTCAACTCTCCGTACGCAAGCGGACGGCTCAACGGCAATTTCATATCAAAAGGAATACCGTTCTGCATTACGACCTGACGCAGAAACATACCGATTGCGTTTGACATGGGAATGCCAAGTTGATCCAAAATCTCTTCCGCCTGTTCTTTCACAACAGGATCGACCCTCGTATAAATATTTGCTGTCCTTGCCACGACAATCACCTCTTTTTTTCAAGTTCACTATTAGTATATCACATTTGATTGCGAATAGCAAGCATTTTGCAAAAGCTCATAAAACTTTTCAACTTGATCTCGTGATAAAAATTTTGCGCCGTCATATCGAAACGACAGTCCGGCATCATTTCGAATAGAAAGTCGTTCCGAACTTTTATGGGATTTCGAAGCTAGAGTCATTTCAAAACTTTTATTCTGAATTATTCACGGAGACCTGAAGGAGTCTCCGTGAATAATTCAGGTTCAAGGATGGACAGTCAACATTACTCATCGATGCTCCACAATAGCAAGCCATTTTTGCCATTATAATCCCCCCTAAATACTCAATTTTTGTTTTATCTGAGAACTATACTTCAATGGGTCCTGCGAATACGTTTACGAAAAGCAGTAAGATCTGCGAATGACAGCAAAATAAGTATAAAAATTCATGTAGCAAACTCTAAGCTGCATGGATTTTTTGTTGTATGTTTTGCATTTTTCTCAGGAAATCATAAATATATTTGAGTAGTCCGGTGCTATTCGGAATCACTTGTATCCGATCTTCTGTTAAGCTCTGCCTCAATTTTGTTGAGCGTACCGAAAAACCTGTAAGTGGCTATCATTGGTCCGAAGATCAGGATTCCGAACACGTTCCAGCAGAACATATGCCGGAATGATGTATGCTTTCCCGGGATGCCGAGGGAGATGGCCTTTGCCTTAAGCTCTTCGGCTATCTTCGCTGTCCATACCAGGGTATACACAAAAAGAGTGGGAATTCCCAAGAGATATGCTACCCAGTATCGCTGTGTCCTTCTACCGAGTATTTCGTCAAGCTCAGCCTGCAGGCCTCCGAGCGGCATATAGAAAAGCAGGAACAGTCCGGCAGTGAAAAAGTCAATGAATCCTATCAAAAATCCGTGTCTGTTTGTGTTCTTATATCTCATCTTTTCATTCCGCCGTATCCGGCTATCATTTTGTTTGCTCTTGTCTTGGTTATGAAATTATGAAGCCTTCTGTTGAATTCATCAGGCTGTTTTCTTGCGGCTTCGATATACGCGATGCGTATTCTTCTGTATGCTTCCGGAAAAGACAGGTAGTTTTTTAACACCTCGTCATCTTTCCCGATCTCCGTCATAATATCCTCAGGGTACTCAAACGGCGCATAAATCAATTCTCTGACTGCCTCTTTGACTTTGGGATGAATGAGCCCCTGTCCGTCAAGAAGAATAAGTCTTTCTATATTCGTTCTCGAATACGTACTGCCCTTTCTTCTCGGTGTGAAACGCCTTATGTGGCCTTCGCCATCGTAAGTCCCTGCCCTTCCGTCTATCCATCCGAAACACAGAGCCTCCTCAACAGCGTCATTATATGTAACTCCGTTTTTCCCGGAAGCCTTTGTGGGAAACAATAGCCACACTTCTTTCTCAGTTTCGAAATGTGAGCGAAGCCAGTTTCTCCATTCCTGCCTTGATTCAGCAAATAATATATTCTGCTCCATTTTTAATTCATTGCTTTCGTTTTTTGAGCCGCCTAAAATCTGTTTTCATATCAAAAAATGAGTGGCCTGAAACCGAACTTCAACCACTCATTCCTTTCGGAAAAGTTTTCTTGACCTGGCCGTCGGTAAATAATCAGAAAAAACAACACTTAACATTCACGGATAACGCAATAAATGTAAAAGAATAACGCAACAATCACAAACCTTGAACGATTACCAAAATGTGTTTTTAAAAAAGAGTGACAGCACAGATCAACGGAAAGATTTTCCCGTATTATATGTCTGTTTCAATCGTTCCCGAATGATTCACTTCATCGAGAGCAAGCTGAGCCTTTGAAAGTTCCTCGGTCACGCGGCTGAGATCCTCGCTCACCGTATCTATGTCATAATTGGCATATCTGTAATCTATGATGCTGCCCATATGTCCCGTGAAACTGTCATCACGGGTCTTCGGGAGAACCCCCGCCATTTCTCTGAGCTTGGCTTTTTTCTTGGTAAGCTGCGGAATATATACAAGCATCTCATCAACAGTCATTCCGAATCCGGGTATTTCCGTTGATATGTTGAAACGGTTTATTTCATGTTTGATCTTACGTATCTTTGTTTCGAGATCCGACAGTTCTTTCTGAAAACTCACATAGTCATAATCCGGTCTTACGGATTCGACATCTTCTCCGACACTTGCAAGAAAGCTCTTTGACTGCTGTTCTTTTGACAGCAGTCCGTCATAATCCTGCTGAAGTTTTGAAAGCAGCTTGGCTGCCTGCGCTGATGTGTATTTCATATAGCCTCCGATAGGGGAATAAATAATTAATCAATATATCGGGCAACATTTCCCTGCTGCCCGATATATGATTATACTACTTTTGTGTTTTTAATTATACATTTAATTATGAATAATATCGCCCGACATTATTCGGCTTTCTTTTCCTTCTTCGCTCTCTTCGCAAGAAGTATGGCTCCTCCTGCTATGAGAAGGACTATGACAGCATCGATCGCTATCAGGCCGTATATCCAGGGAGATGTTCCGACTTTGACAATGGACCCGGGAGCGACGCCCTGCATTGCATTGGAATTCACCATGGTATATGAAAGATTCTTTATTGCTTTTCTTATAACATTTCTTGCCGTGCTGCTGTCATAATCAGTAATTGACCACATCGGCGCGCGGTTGCAAAGATATGTATCGCATCCGGCGCGGACTGCAAGGTCGCGCAAATTGTCCCCGTTCCATACCCAGTAGTCAGAATGGACAACTCCTCTGAAGCCCCACTCATCTCTGAGAAGCTTGGTAAGAAGCTCATAGTTGCACTCTCCTGATACCCATCCGATGCAGTTCTGCGCAGCCATTACGGCAGTGGTCGCACGTATCGTCTTTGTGACCATGACTCCGTTCTCACCGTAGAAAGATATCTTGCTGCGTGCGTTTTTGACAGCGATCTCAAATGCTTTGAGATACAGTTCTCTCATGGTCTGTTCGTTTGCCCAGGTATATATCAGTTTTGAACGGCCGGTTTCGGTGTCATTGAGCGCAAAATGCTTGAGATAGCATGCCATGCCCTGATCCATTGCGCCTGAAATTGCCGCAGCTGCCGCGCAGCCTGAAAGTACCGGGTCCTCTGAATAATATTCGAACACACGGCCTGAGAACATTGATCTGTGAAGATTTATGGCGGGGCTGTACCAGCCGGCGATATCATGCATCAGCGCTTCCTGACCGAGTGCCGCTCCGAAGTCATATATAAGGTCAACGTTCCATGTTGCAGCGATAAGGGGCGCCATTCCGAAAGTGGATGTCTTGCTCATTACATAACCGGAGAGTCCTCCCTCGATAACGTCGCTCACCTTAAGTCCGTTAGCGCCGTCAGCTTCGGTCGTATCCGGCAAACCTATGGATTTTATTCCGAATGTAAGGTAACCGGCACCGCTGAGGTTGCCTATGATACTGTCCTTATCCGCATCCCAGTCTATCTGGTCAAGCAGAAGATCCCAGCGTTCATCATAATAGTCTGCGCCTCTGAGGTCTGACAGCGTAAGTCCGTTGTCCTGAGCGGACACGGGAGCTGTTTCAGAATACACGACACTGCCGGGTACATTTCCGAATCTCTCGTCGGTCTTGGCGTCAAAGGAGATCTCCAGACCAAGATACGGAATAAACGACTCGTCTATCTCCTTTTCCGGAACTCCTTTTGGCTGTGTGCCGCTCCAGTTGTTTCTGGAAAGAACGGTTGAGTTTTTGTCCATATAGTCCGTGCTTATCCAGAAAAGGTTCGTAGCTGCAGTAAAATGATCTCCTTCAGCTGGAACACCTGTCGGATTTCCGTCATCATCAAGAGCTGACTGAGCGTCTTTCTCGCTCTGGCGGATATGATCAGCATCAGATCCGTCATACCAGATCGTTTCCGGACGTGTGATGGTACGGCTGTCTATCACATTATGGCTGTCTTTACGGAGCGATATGGTGTAGTCTCCCGACTCAAGCATATAGCATCCGGTTGTTCCGTTGCCATTGTCATGGTACATTGCGTAAGATGTAAGGTCATCCCATGTGAAAGCAAGAGTAAGTTCCGTGCTTTTGCCCGGTTCGAGAATATCGGTTTTTGAGAAAGCCACGAGATTTGCCGAAGGCTTTTCTATCTTCTCGTCAACATCAAGCTGAGTGTAAGGCGCCGTATAATAGATCTGAACGACTTCCTTGCCGGCACTTGAACCGGTGTTGGTAACCTTCACTTTTGCTGTGATTTTATTTCCGTCTTCGCTTATATCGGTTATTTCCTGCTCAAACGAAGTATAGCTGAGACCGTAGCCGAACGGGAAAGTCACTGCCTTGTCATAATCAAATCCGGGATCGACTTCAGCAGCAGTTTCGTAGTAACGGTATCCCATATATACGCCTTCCATATACTCATTGTACAAGGCGTTGAAGGTTCCGCCGTCGGTATAGCTTCCGGATGTGACCTTGTAGTTGGAATACGTATGTTCTCCTATTGCAGCATATGCAGGTTCCTTCGTGAAATCGGACGCCCAGATGTCAACTGTTCTTCCGGATGGGTTGACTTCTCCGTTCAGGATCCTCGGAAGAACACTGAAACCGTGGTTGCCTGGATGAGCGATCCACAGTATCGCGTCAGCCTCATATTCCCCGCCCATAAGTTCTGAAAGTTCCACGGGTGCCGAGGAGTTGATAAGAACTACTACGTTTTTGCATATCCTCTTGGCTGCTTTGATCGTGCCCTTTTCAGCTTCCGTCAAGGCGAGATAGTGGGGAGTTCCGTCTTCATATCCGTCGGATTTTACATCCGATCCCTCCTGACCGCTGCGGGAGATCACGACAAGACCGGTTGCATCAGGCACTGCCGAAAGGCTGTCATATCCCGAAGGATCAAATTCGTTTATCACAAAATTTCCGCCGAGGGCGCTTGTGCCGCCTGACGCGGACTGGGTTCCCGGAGCCTCTTTAAGGCGGATAAGGGAGCCGTTTTTGTTTATATGATTGACCGCATCTTCATTGAGCGTGAATTCAGACTCAAAAAGTGCCGCACGAAGAGTTATCGGTTCGTCTGCCCATTTTGCAGAGCCGCTCGGAGAGCTCTGACCGTATACCGGGAAACGGAAAGAGTATCCGAATGGCATGATCACTGCGTTTTTAGCAAGCGGAAGAACACCGTTGTTCTTAAGCAGCACTGTTCCTTCCTCATTAACTCTTGTTGCCACTTCATATCCCGCTTCCTTTGCGGCATCCTTGTCGGCATATTTCATTTCATAATAATCGCCGCTCAGTTCACTTCCGCCTATGATCGACTTTTCGCCTGTTCCGAGAAAGCTGTCAAAAGTTGATTTAAGCGCAACTGCGGCAACGTTGAGAACTATTCCCAGAACAAGAAGTACCGCCAGAGGGATAATAATCAGTTTTTTAAGTTTTTTGAATGGCATTTTCTTTTTTGTCTCCACAACATGAGCCTCCTGATTTTTATTTATCAAACAAGTTCTTACCGATTATATTATATATCACTCTGAAATTTTGCCATAAATAATCTCATATACTTGTTTTTATTTATCGCAATCTTTGATTTTGATCTGAAAATCAGCTTCTTTTCCGGTGAGATCACCTGTTTTCTGTGTTCACGGGTACGGAAATGTGCGAGTTCACGAATACGATATCCGAAACAGCTGTATCACCGTATATAACGGATCAATTATCCGTAACAGGATGATTTTGCGGCACGGTATCACACATGAGGGCATTATTGTCTCAGAGGCCTGAAGTGATGTGAAAAAGCGGGAATTCCAGATACGTGAATTCCCGCTTTATGATCATATTAACCAGATTCCGCTCACAAACGTCAGGCGGCTATGTCTTCTTCTGCTTCGTTTCCGGTGTATGTCACACCGTCTCCGTAAATCGTTGTCCAGTCGTTTTTCATGGAGATCGGAATCCATCCGTTTTCATCACACAGATCATACATCTTCTGGGCCTTGGTGAGATTTCCGTTCTCGCGCTCTGTATCATCGCAGCAGAGCATAAATGCAAGGCTTCTGTAAGGATTTCCGCTGATCACGAATTCAGCCATGCTGCTGTCGCCGGTGCTGTTGCCGAATGAAAGTACAGGCTGCTGACCGATTTCCTGCATGATAACGGAGACCTTGTTCATTTTCAGATTCTTTATAATAAAGTCTCCTCCGAGGATAAGTTCATCTCCTTTGTCAAACTGATAGTCTAAACCTGCCTTGTCTCCCTGGTTTGATGAAACGATGGTTTCATCCGATCCGATTATATATCTGTTCTTCAGATCAATGGGAGAATCCAGTGCTATTCCGCGGACGATAAGTCTGTCTGTTCCGCTGATTATATATACGGTGAAATCATTCTTTTTAAGGTAGTCCACTATCTGAAGCATGGGCAGATACCAGCCGTCTCCTCTGAGCATTCCCTCATAGCTCGGCATGGGCTGTTTCTTGAACTCCTGGATATAGTCGCTGAATTCATCGAGCGTCATGCCTCTGAATGCGGACGCAACAGCTCTTCCATGATCCACTTCGAGACCCGTGAACGACTTTCCTGTTTCATTCTGCTCTTTTATCTTGTTAGGTACTTCCTTTTCAAAGTCAGAAGCGATGTCTTTGTATTCAGGGTCTTCGAGAACACGGTATTTCAGAAGAGTATAGTCAAAATAGTTGGGATCCGTTTCGCAGAAGAGCGTGCCGTCGAAGTCGAATACGGCTATTCTGTCCTCGACCGGAATATAATCCTGGCTGTCCGGATCCGTAACTGCCTTTACATACGAAACAAGCGCTTCCTTTGCGAGCGCTGAATCTGTCCAGAGAGAAAGATCACGTCCCGCATAGTCTCTGATCCTCTCGACAAGGATACCTACCTGCTCGACTGTCAGAAGATCCGACGCACCGAGCTTTCCGTTGCCGTACCCTTTCACAATGCCGGCTGATGAAAGTCTGTCAACATCGAATTCAGCCCATTCGGGAACATCACTGAATTCGACAGGATCGCCGGTGATTTCCATTTCGGGAATGCATCTTGAAAGAAGCACGCATGCCTCAAGTCTTGTTATGGTATTTTTCGGTCGAAGCGTCGTATCTTCATAACCTTTCAGGATCCCGCGGCTTATGGCTGCCACCATTTCGGGAGCGTACCATTTGCTCACTTCTTCACCGTCGGCAAATGCATCAAGCACGTCGACCGTGTCAGGCAGGTTTATCATTGAAGCGTCGATGAAAGAAGCCACGGTATATTCTCTTGTTGCCGCAGCGATTTTTTCATCCGTTATCATACCCGTCATTACATAAAGGTCATAGCAGTCATCATAGAGTCCCAGGCATGCATCCATGCCGGCGTTTGAGCTGAGTGCCTTCTGCATAACGATTCCCCATGAACCGTATTTTTCATAAAGCTCATCCGGAAGAGGTCCTTCCTCGTGACCGTATTTTTCAAGGTTTCTTTGTTTTGCAAGCTCGAGTCCCTCGGGATTGTCCGTATAAACTTCAAGGCGAAGTTCGTTTCTTCTTGTGCTGACAGCTCTTGCTATCTCCTCGATGCTTTTCTTTTCGTCTACCATCTTTTCGATCATATCATAAAGCTCTTTCATGCTTTCATGATATGCTATTCGCTCGAGTCTGGCACTATCTCCGTTCACGAATTCCGGGTCGGTCCAGTCGAAAGATGTATAAAGTGCGAGACTGCCGTTCGGGTCAGGAGAGAATCCGTATACCGCGTCAGGATCGACTATTATGTCCTCCATGGCTTTTTCGTTGAGTCTGGGGTCATGTCTGTATGTGAATTTCGGTGTGTATGTACCGTATTCCTCCTCTGCCGATATGATGACCGGCATGGAGAGCATGATTGCCGCCGTCAGTACCAGCGACAG
>CACXBN010000231.1 GCA_902765885.1 uncultured Ruminococcus sp.
AACAATCTGAAGCCGTATGAATACTTGAAGCACCTGCTCACTGAGATTCCTCAGCGTTTGGATCAGAAAACCTCCGAGTGTTCCCTTAACGATCTTCTTCCTTGGTCAGACTCCATTCCAGATTGCTACAGACTGAAAACCAAATAAGATTTCTGGCTCGGTCACCTCTGGTGACCGGGTCTTTTTTACAGTACCTGTGGTTTACCGCTTACTTTGCATCGACCAGTGTCTTTGTGCAAAATGACATCAAACCTTTGGAATCTGTTGAATTTCATGGGCCTATATGGTATACTGTGAGCTACTTTTTACGGAAACTGTTACATTCATCGGTTTGTTCGGCTTCTCATTGGCATCTTTCACGAAGAATGGTCTATTATTTCTGACGATAGGAGAAATTGTCTTATGAAATGCGTTAAGTGTGGGACGGGACTCAATACGCAGATGATTAGAGCTGATGGTGCCTTGCAGTGCCCGAACTGCGGAGCTATATATCGAAGGAAGAAATCTACAGATCCCTCACAGAGAGTGGCTCCTTCGGGGGAGTCAACCCCCTCAGCAGGAATTCCGGCACAAAGGAACAATACACATGAGACTATGGGCAGTTCAACTCAGCACAATAGAGAGTTCGTTAATGCTGCACAGAAGAATCCGAATTCAATTGACAGGACCAGATCGGTCAGAGCGGGTGAAAGTGCAACTGAGAACAATAAACCCATAGTTGAACGAAAAGCTGCCCGGATTACGCCAGAAACAGTGGCCAGCGACGTAATCAGACATAAAAACCACAGCGCAATTGTACCGATTATCCTTGCGCTGGTTGTAGTACTTGGTTTTGGATTTGTCGGCTATGCAATCAATCATTTTATTGATGGTAACACTTCTGGGATCTTTAGTAGCATTTCTGAGAGTAAAGAAAGCAAAGAGATCAATGACTTGATGAAGCGCCTTGAAAAAGCTTACAATGCGCAGGATATCTATGCCCTTTTGCAGTTGTACGACCCAACATATACCGATGCCATGTTCGGGATGATGAATCTGCTCGGACTCAAGGGCGACGCACTGAAAAGCGTGTTGCCATTTGCCTCACAGTTTATTTCACAATACAATAGCGATAATGGCAGTGACGCTGGCACAATCAAAGTCAAACTACTGGATCATGCGGTGGACGGCTCAACGGGAACCGCAAAATATCAGGTAGATTTCTCTTTCAAAAACGGCTCGAAAGACACACTGACACAGACGGCTGACATCGTCAAAGTGGACGGCAAGTGGTATTTCTCCTATTATCCGAGCAGTACCGGGACTTCTGAAAGCACCCAGCAGACCGTTCCGCCTCCCATCCCTGTTGCCGATGGATTGACAGATGCCGACGTTTCGGGCAATCTGTATTACATTAAGGGGAAAAAGGCCGACGATAAAGACGGCTGGGGTGTCATCAATGCTCAAGGTAAGGAAATTATCGCGCCTTATTTTGCCAACATCCTTGATTTTGACGGCAATTGCTTCGCGGTTACCCTTGACGGTAGTAACTGGGGCTTCATTGACCGACACGGAAATCTAATCTGCGACTATCAATACTCCCACATCTCCAACCCGGACAGGCAGGGCTTCTACGCCGTCTGCATCGGCGAACAGTTCGGCGTATACAATCCCGCTACAGGGCAGAACGTTCCATGCCAGTACGAAGGAGTCGGAAGGGTAAACGAACAGGGACTTTTCCCTGCCAAGCAGCAGGGTTATTGGGGCATCGTCGACTTAAACGGAAACGCACGTGTCGATTTTCGCTATCAGGAGATAGGAGAGGAACTTCTCTCAGATCGAATTGCAGTTGCTGTCAATGGGGCATGGGGTGTAATCGACAGCAGTGGAAGGGAGATCATTCCGCTGTCCGGAGAAAATGGGAAAGTCTGGATATCGGAGACCGGACATATTTACACCGTCGGCAAAACAAGCGTGGCAAATGTCTTCAACGATTTTCAGATTAGACTGTATGACCCGTCCGGTAAGCTGCTGCTCTCAGAGGTCTACGGACACGAATTTCGCGTTCCTCCCTATACGGAAACCAGGCCCCTGATTTTTGCGAAAAAAGATGAAAAATACCATTATCTTCTTCTCGATGAGCAGGGGAACACCCTGCTGGATTCTCTCGACCTTCTGACCACCTTCAAGGGCATATCTGCGGCGGAAACAAACGGCGATGAGATCAAAATATCTAAGGCCGAGGCCCCCGGTCTTATGATTGTGGAAATCTATGGGGAACCGGTCGTCGCGCAGGTCGTGGATCAAAACGGCGGCTATCTGCTGCGGGACTGGATTGAAGACCATGGGGGCTTTGTAAAACTGGATGGGCTGAGTGCGCCCTATACGCTGATTGTTTCTCCTGACGGTAGCCTGCTTTTCAGCGCATCCTATCCCTCCGAGGCATCCCGGACGGAAATTTACTCCCTATCCAACGGTGCTTTTCTTGCGGAGCTGCCCTACATCGTCAAAGGCGTTCATGTGTTTGGCGACACTTATGTCTGCGATGCGGGGACAACACTGCTGTTGGACCGGAACGGTATGGTGATGCAGACGTATCAATCCTCTCAGTATAAATCCCACGGTGACAACAAATACGCACTTCTCTATAACGGCGTATATTACGGCGTCTTAACTGAAACGGGCTTTGTCGGAAAGGGAGTTGCCTATTCTAAGGTTTCATATGATGAAGATACACGGACATTTACACTGAACGACGGTGCCACTCAAGAAATGTATCGATATAACCCGGACAAAACAATTACTCAGTTTTCCTGATGTAGCACGCCACCACAAATTATTAATGCAGGAGACGAATAATTATGTTGATTTTCTTGTCGATAGTTCTTCTTCTTGGCCTCGGTGCCTATATAGGCTATAAACGAATAAAGCCTATGATGGGCAGCAAAAATCTTATTAAACGGGATGGTGCCTTCTGGGAAGATGGCGAACTACTATATACGTGCGCTCCCTGTGCTGACGTGTTCGCCGCCGTGAACCATGCGGATTTTTCAGAATGCCGCACTGAAATGCGGCCCAGCACGGACGGAAAAGCACTCATCTTTTCTTGTTCGAAGGATCGCTGGACAGCGGCGTTACAGTATTACGGCCTCCACAATAATGAACATAAGTATGAATTTCAGTTTCTCAGATGGGATACACATAACCTCGGAACAAGCATTTATTCAATGAACATCCTATTGACAATCGTGGAGAAGATTTTTCTGTCGCTTGATCCTGACACAGAAGCAGAAATCCATATCGTGGATACAGAAACTGAAACCCGTTTTCTATAAAGAGGGTGGTGAACATAGATGAATAAAATTGGTGCAAATGTGCTTACTATTCTCTTAATAGCGGTCTTTGTTATTGTTTGTTTGGCAATAGAGTATGTAATTCGGCGAGGTCTAAATAAATCTTTTGACAAGATCCATAATATTCGAAAGCATAGAAAGGCCGCTGCCAACCCAAGAGGTCGTTTTCGTCTGGCGGATCGCTATAACAATCTTGATTACACCGTCTCAAGAGGTACAGTGAAGAGATCGAATCAAGCAGCAAATAGCATCGTGGCAGACGATTGGGAAATGGAAGATGATTCAGCAACTAATGATGAATGGGAGATTGAAGAGGAACCCCAACCGGCTTCAGAGCCTGAGCCGCGTCCAGTGGCGCAGTCTGTTTCACGTCCGTCTCAACATGCAAGTTCACACGAGGTATTGAAGACTACTCCGTCTGCAGCGGTATCGCTGAAATCAAGAACCCCCCAGCAGCCAACGCAGATACTCGATTCACATCCCCCATTGTTCGATATTCCCGAGACGATTCCACCCTTTCAAGAGAATCGTTGCTGCATATGTAATGGAGAGCTGTGTGGAAAGTACGCAGTCTTGTTCAAGGCTGATTCTGGCGCGGAGGCCCGTATAGATCGAGATTGCGCAGTAAAATTCAACACAATTGTAAAAGGTACCGATCCGCAGGAGATAGTCGAAGCCGGACGATATATGCTGTCGCGGTATGACGCAGTAGATCCGAAAGTAGCTCCGTATCTCAAAAAATATGCTAAGGTTGCTTACGACCGCTTAAAACAGTGGAAAGAATCTGGCCAATAAAAAATGAAAATTGGCAGAGTAGTATTGGTGAGAGAACATGATTTGTCCGAACTGTCAAAAAGAAAACACAGAAAACACTAAATGGTGCTGTTATTGCGGCAGTCTGCTGGAATTGTCTCCGATGGAGTTCGAACTCGATGAAACGTTTGGAACTCCTGAGCAGGAACCTGTGCGGCCTGCTCCATCACGCGACACTTTTAAGCAGAAGGAAAAAGCGTCCAAGAAAAAAACGCGCAGTCAGCCCTCTAAGAAAACCCGCAGACGCAAAAAAAGATCTCAGGCTCTGTTGTGGATATTGCTGATACTATTCATTCTTTCTGGTGCCTTCGCCGCATGCATGTTTTTCATTCCCTCTTTCAATCGGTTTATTGTAGAGAGTTTGCCGATCAGGAGTGTTAGCAATGGTAACGATGCTACGGGTGTTCAACAGTACAATCAAACAGATGAATTAATTACCGGGTTTTGCTCTAATTGGCAGTACTTTTCTGTTGGAGAATCTGAAGAAGTCACCTTTTGCGCCAGAGCGTCAATAGCTCCCACATTATATCTCAATAATACGGCAATAGGCCCTATGAATGACAATGGTCAAAACGGAGATATAAGGGCTAATGATGGAATCTATTCGTTTAAACTGACAGTATATTCTGATATTGAAAAAACTGAGCATTATTATGCAGGATTTGAATCACCTGTATCAGAATCAGTTGTGCTACACTTCTTCGATCAACCTACAGAAGATGAGAAGCAATTATATCTAGAAACTCAAAGTAAAATTGAGTTAATCAATGCGGAACTGGAAGACGATAATGGACTGATAAATGCATCTGATAAGGAGAATGCTTTACAAGCAGTTTCAGAATACTCTGAAAAACTTCTAGCTGATGGTATAATTTCAGAATTCCGCGTAAACGAGGATAATGTTTATATTTGCTTCTCTTCCGGACTTCCCTATTTATATATTCCAAATGTTGATGGATACTTATCCTCCGGCGATGAAATCTGTTTTGAGATCATTACTTGTCAGCCTTTTGAAAAACAGTTCAATAACACCAATATTAACGACATCGCGTATGAAATTACCACGAATTTCGGTAACTATAGCGTGAAAGCTCGCCCAGAAAATGATTTGGTAACAACTCAGATGGTCAAAGATTATTTTGGACCCAACCAAATCATTCTATGGTTCGGACATGGTGCATATGATTCAGTAGTTCATTCTCTCCTGATTACTGGGGAACCGTGTTATATGGGGGCTCTCTATTGGGGTGACTACTTGAGCCATCGCATGATGTCAACAAGTAGAGGAAAAATTGCCATTAGTTCGAAGTATATTGATTGTTACTGTAAAAATATGGATAATACATTGGTTTATCTGAACACTTGCCTTAGCGGAAAGACAGATACTTTGGCAAAGGCATTTCTAAACAAAGGCGCATCTGCTGTTGTCTGTAATTCTGAAACCATTAAAGCATCGTATGCTCACTACATTCAGATTAGTACTATGAATAACTTACAATGCATAAATGCTGTTTCTGGAAATTATAACACCCTTTCGGAAGCGCTCTCTCTTGCGAAAGATGAGTATGGATTCAATGACCTAGACTATGGCGGAATAGGCGCAGAAACAATCATAAAAGGGTCTACAGATTTCCGGCTGGCTAGCATAGAGAAGGAAGATGACATAATAGACGAAGAACCATTAGTATCAACCTTCAGTGATGTTGACGAAATAAATCACGAAACATGGAGTGAAGTCTATGAGAATTTCGTCCTAAATCAAGAATATCTTCAAAGCGGACTCAACTTTAACTCCGATGCTTACACACAGCCGCGCTTTAGCCTATATGACCTTGATCAAAATGGCGAGCCTGAATTGCTCGTATTCAACGGCGGCCCTTCCCTTGCTGCATCTACAGACTATGTTTTCACTTGCGTGTCCGGGAACATCAAATATGTCGGAAATGTTGGCTACCGAGGCTGTAATCTATATTATTATGAAGGGTCATCTTATCCTGGCTTATTCTGTTCGGACGGGAATAATGGTGTAATCCGCACTACATATTACGAAATGAGGAACGGCAGTATTGCGTCGCAGGATTTAGGCGAATCGGAGACAAATCTAGGCGGAGCCCAGCGTTTCCTCCCGTTCTACACACTTGATGAAATCCGCGCGATGGGCTGGAATGAGTTTGTGAAGGCTACGCGTGGTACGCCTGAAGTAGCGTCAGGCTACGACATCATCTCAATGGATGCGTCACAGCAGTATGCCATCAACATTTTCCTGTCTAATTTCTCAGAGCAGAAAGCCTTTGAGAAAAACGGTTATTCTAATTTTGACGAGACAACCGACTGGAATGATATACGCGCAGAACTGATTACTTTTGCCTATCTTTACTCTAAGATCAACCACCGGGAGAATGTATTTGTCGAAGGGAATTTTTATACCATTTCCCTAGGTACGGTTAATGAGGTTCTGCAGCGTTTCTTCGGTTATACGCTCAGTGAAGAGGAAGCAAACGCGTTTACACAGAATTCGTCATATGCACATTAT
>CACXBN010000232.1 GCA_902765885.1 uncultured Ruminococcus sp.
AAAAAACCGTGATTTCATGTGGATCATTGTTCACAAGAAATCACGGTTTGTGTTTTTGACCTGTTACAGAATTTTTTCGAGATTTTCGCGAATCTTTAGAAGAAGAGTCTTTCCGTCAACAATCGTTTTGTTTTCCAGTGTTGAGAGTATGGACAGGGAACGTGTCATGATTCCGCTTTCGACAGTATTTATGCAGGCCTTCTCAAGTTTGTCTGCAAATACGGAGAGTTCTTTTATTCCGTCAATCTCGCCGCGCTTTCTCAGAGCGCCGGTCCATGCGAATATAGTTGCTATGGAGTTTGTGGACGGAATCTCTCCTTTCAGATATTTATAGTAGTGTGCGGTGACTGTCCCGTGCGCTGCCTCGTATTCATAATTTCCGTCAGGGGAGACGAGAACCGAGGTCATCATCGCAAGATCTCCGAAAGCCGTCGCGAGCATATCTGACATGACGTCTCCGTCATAATTTTTACATGCCCAGATGAAGCCTCCTTCAGAGCGAATAACTCTTGCAACAGCGTCGTCGATGAGAGTATAGAAGTATTCATCGATTCCTGCCTCTTTGAATTTCTCGGCATATTCGCTGTCATAGATCTCTCTGAATATATCTTTGAATCTGTGGTCGTATGTTTTGGAAATAGTGTCTTTTGCTGCAAACCAGATAGGCTGCTTGGTGTCAAGTGCATAGTTGAAGCAGCTTCTTGCAAAACTTGTGATACTGGAATCGGTATTGTGCATGCCCATCACTATACCGTCGCCGTCAAAATCTTTGATGGTGATTCTTTTTTCTGCGCCGTCTTTTTCGGTGATTACGATTTCTGCGCGGCTGCCGGCAGGGCAGCGGGATTCAACGGCACTGTAAATGTCTCCATATGCGTGACGCGCTATGGTTATGGGCTTTTTCCAGGTTTTTACATATGGTGTTATGCCGTTGACGATTATGGGAGAACGGAAAACGGTTCCGTCGAGAATGGCCCTTATCGTACCGTTGGGGCTTTTCCACATTTTCTTGAGATTGTATTCCGTAACCCTCTGGGCATTCGGGGTGATGGTTGCGCATTTGACTGCCACTCCGAGTCTTTTGGTTGCATATGCGGATTCTTTTGTGACTTCATCATCGGTTTCATCCCTGTGTTTCAGCCCGAGATCATAATACTCGGTCTTCAGGTCTACAAAAGGCAGTATCAGCTCATCCTTTATCCACTGCCACAGTACTCTGGTCATTTCATCCCCGTCCATCTCGACGAGCGGGGTTTTCATTTTTATTCTGTCCATGGGAAACTCCTATTTCAGATTGCTTTTCGTGTATTCCAGAAGACCGCCAAGGCAGAGAATATCTTTCATTCTGTTGCTGAGTTCACATTTAACGTTATATAAAAGGCCCTTGGTTTCGTTTTTGACTGTTATCTGCCTGTCATTCAGAATGTTCGACTTTATGTCGTCTAGTGAAAGAGTATCGCCTTCATCGACTGTATCATAATCATCGGGATCCATAAATTCGAGAGGAAGGATTCCGGCATTGATAAGGTTCTGACGGTGTATTCTTGCAAAAGATTTTGCTATTACGGCCTTTACTCCGAGATAGAGAGGGGCAAGAGCAGCATGTTCTCTTGATGATCCCTGACCGTAGTTGACTCCTCCGACAATGATGCTTCCGCCGAGAGAAAGCGCCCTTTCCGGGAACTTCGGATCACAGATCTCAAAGCAGTGTTTGGAGATCTCGGGAATGTTTGATCTGAGAGGAAGTATTTTTGCTCCCGCAGGCATAATATGGTCTGTCGTGATATTGTCGCCGACCTTAAGTGAACATTTAACGGAGATATCGCTCTTCAGAGGTTCGGTCACCGGATACTCTTTGATGTTCGGACCTCTGAGTATTTCCACTTCAGAAGCTTTATCTGGTGACTCCGGAAGTGTTATCATATTGTCATTTATGCTGAATTCGTCGGGAAGTTTGAATTCCGGCATTTCACCGAGCTCTCTGGGATCGGCAAGATATCCGAGAATGGCCGACACTGCAGCCACTTCCGGTGATACTAAATATATTTTTGCATCCTTTGTTCCGGATCTTCCTTCAAAGTTTCTGTTGAATGTTCTTAGTGAGACGCCCTTTGAATTAGGTGACTGTCCCATTCCTATACAGGGACCGCAGGCAGATTCAAGCACTCTTGCTCCCGCGGATATTATCTTTTCAAGCAGACCGAGTTCAGCCATCATTGTAAGGACCTGTTTTGAACCAGGCGAGACGGCCAGCGAAACATCTGGATGTACTGTCTTGCCTGAAAGTATATGAGCAACTTTCATCATGTCGAGCAGGGAACTGTTTGTACATGAGCCGATGCATACCTGATCTATTTTAAGTTTGCCAAGCTCTGATACTTTTTTGACATTGTCCGGTGAATGCGGACATGCAACCATGGGTTCAAGCTCAGAAAGATTGATTAATATCTTTTCATCGTATTCCGCATCATAGTCAGCCGACAGCGGGAAATAATCATGTCCGCGGCCCTGGGCTTTGAGGAAGCCGAAAGTAGTTTCGTCTGACGGGAATATGGATGTCGTTGCACCGAGTTCCGCGCCCATATTGCATATAGTCGCTCTTTCCGGAACGGAAAGTGTTTTTACTCCGTCTCCAGAATATTCTATGATCTTGCCGACACCGCCTTTGACGGACAGTCTGCGGAGTATTTCAAGAATAATGTCTTTTGCCGAGACCCAGGGACTGAGTTTTCCTTTAAGCTCTACATTTACGATCTTGGGATATGTTATATAATATGCGCCGCCGCCCATAGCAACGGCTACATCGAGTCCTCCGGCTCCGATTGCTATCATTCCCATTCCGCCGCATGTGGGAGTGTGGCTGTCAGATCCTATAAGCGTCTTTCCCGGGATTGAGAATCTTTCGAGGTGAACCTGATGACAGATCCCGTTGCCGGGACGTGAGAAATATATGCCGTGTTTCTTTGCCACGGACGCTATGAAACGGTGGTCGTCTGCGTTTTCAAACCCGGACTGAAGAGTGTTATGGTCGATGTAAGCAACACTTCTCTCTGTTTTCACCTGATCTATGCCCATGGCTTCGAATTCTATGTATGCCATGGTGCCTGTTGCGTCCTGTGTGAGCGTCTGGTCAATTTTGATGCCTATTTCCTTACCTTTAACAAAATCACCGTCAACGGTATGGGACTTGAGTATTTTTTCTGCTAATGTTAAACCCATAATTCACCTCATATGCAGTAATATTCATAGAATATACACTGGTTATAGAATAATTATACTTTTTATATACATTTATGTCAATGTGAAAGAAGTACAAAAAACCTTTTATGTCATGTATGTTTTTACATCATTCGGAAGGTTTTTTCAGAAAGCTTTATGCCTGACGGAAGAGACAAAACATAGTAGTGCGCCATCTCCTCCGGCGTCTTTTCGGTTTTACAGTGGAACCACCATTTTACTGCATCTACAAAACTGCAGGTAAGGTGGTTCATAAGGAAGTTTTCGGACATGCCTTCGGGTATGCCTATGACATATGTTGTGAAAACGGATTCCATATGCTTCTTGAAGTATGACATGAAGATTTCCTCACCGTCGGATGAGAGCCTGTCGATTATATCCGTATGGCTTTCCTTCAGATGGGTGAAGATATGGGCCAGCTTTCCTTCAAGGCCGCCGTCCTCATCGTGATAGCCGCAAGGAGGGAGAAATCCGTGGGGAAACACACAGTCGAAAATCTCGTCGCAAACCTTGTTCAGAAGATCGTCTTTTGTTTCGAAATGCATATAGAATGTGCTTCTTGCCACATCTGCTTCATCGACTATGTCCTGAATCGTGATCTGATCATATTTTTTCTTTTTCAGGAGGCTTTCAAATGCTTTGTAAATGTAATTCAGAGTTCTTTTTTGTCTTCTGTCCATTTCTTTCTCCGTACAATTTTCTGAAAATGTTCGATAAAATACATTTCTATAATAATGATTATTGATATGTTTCCGAAGAAATCGTACAATCATTATAGAAACGAACACAGTGTATCATAACGGAAACATTATACAGTTTCTCAAACATAAATTCAAGGCAGGGAGGGAAAATGGAAAAAATATACAGACTTGAAGGGCTCGACTGTCCTAACTGCGCTGAAAAAATCAGGGTAAAGATATCATCTTTAAAATATATTGACTCGGCCGAAATAAACCTCATAAAAGAGGAACTTAAGGTTATAATAAATAAAGAGTCGGAATCAGATGAAGACTATATAAATAAAGAAATAGAAAAGATCGTCAATGATATTGAACCGGAAGTCAGGGTGCATTTCTCTGAAGAAGAAAAGAGTGAAACTGATGAAGACGATGAAGAAAAAAGCATAGTCATAAGACTGATAATCGGAGCCTTAGGCTTTATAGCTGGAATACTTCTGCAGTTTGTTTTCAAACTGACCATTCCTTCCGTGATTGTCTATGCCGTTTCATGTGTTATTCTCGGATATGATATTCTCTTAAAGGCTGTGAAGAACATCTCAAAAGGCGAAGTGTTTGATGAAAACCTCCTTATGTCCATAGCTGCGATATGCGCGTTCGTAATAGGAGAATATGCCGAAGGTGTCGCAGTGATACTGTTTTACCAGATCGGGGAATATTTTCAGGACAGGGCAGTGGATTCATCGAGAAGGTCCATTAAAGCCCTGCTCGACATAAGGCCCGATACTGCGAGGATCGTAAAAGACGATGCTGTTTACGAAGTAAATGCCGAAGAAATTAATACAGGTGATATCATCGAAGTCAGAACGGGTGAGAGGATTCCGCTTGACGGAGAGGTGATAAGCGGAAGCGCAACAGTTGATACAAGTGCAGTTACGGGAGAATCGGTACCAAGAGGCATTCACCCCGGAGATCGGGTCTTTTCAGGATGCATAAACAAGGACGGCCTTATCAATATAAGAGTCACGAAAAAATACGGTGAATCTACAGCATCTAAAATCATAAATCTGGTGGAGAACGCTTCATCCGAGAAAGCAAAGACCGAGAAATTCGTGACGAAGTTTGCAAAATATTACACACCTGTCGTGGTATGCGCTGCCGTCATCCTGGCGGTAGTTCCTTCCGTTATCACAGGAAACTGGCAGGAATGGCTGAGAAGGGCCTGCATGTTCTTAATCATTTCCTGTCCGTGCGCGCTGGTGCTGTCCATACCGCTTTCGTTCTTCGGCGGAATAGGCGCCGCATCAAGGCACGGCATCCTTGTAAAAGGAAGCAATTATCTTGAATCACTCAGTAAAGTCAGAAAAATAGTATTTGATAAAACAGGCACATTGACAAAAGGGAATTTCAAACTGACCGAAATAAAAAACGAAGAAGGATTTGAAAAAGAAGAAATTCTGAAGCTGGCAGCATCTGCCGAATCCAAATCAGGACATCCCGTAGCCCGTGCGATCATGAGCGAATACCGCGGAGAGCTTTATGAAGTTGACGAGTATACTGAGATCAGCGGAAGGGGAATAAGCGCAGTACTCGATACAGGAGAGCAAAAACAGAGCGTTCTTATCGGCAACTCGCTGCTTCTTGAGAATAATGGAATAAAAACAAAGAAAGGACCAAAGTCGGGAACCGTTTTATATCTTGCTGTCAATGGTTCTCTTGCAGGAATACTCAC
>CACXBN010000233.1 GCA_902765885.1 uncultured Ruminococcus sp.
AATTCGGTGCAGATGTAGACGAAGGTATTGAAAGATGCATGGGAAACGAAGGATTCTACCTTAAGATGATCGGACTTGCGGCGGAAGACAGACAGATCGATAAGCTTGTGTCGCTGACAGAGGCCGGGAAGCTTGATGAAGCATTCGAGGTTGCGCATTCTCTGAAGGGAATGTATGCGAATCTGGCGCTTACCCCCATAAGTGATCCTATAACAGAGATTACGGAATACCTTAGAAAAGGTACGGAAAGAGACTATTCTGTACTGCTTGATGAAATAATAAAGCAGAAACAGCATCTCGACGATCTCATGAAATAGAATAAAACAGAATAACAATGAGTGCGGTTCGGCGTCGTCAGGCGTCGCACCGTATTCGTTTATAAGTGAAAATTTCCAAAAATCAAAAAAATATCCGTTACAGCGCATGTTAGTGAAAAAACGGATTCAAATATAAAAATCCATCAGGCCAAGATAAGCATAGAGTAAAGAAACACATAAAACCTGAAAGGAGGTGCGTCAGGACGAGATGAAAAGAAAAAAATTTTACAGCATAGTTGCAATACTTGTTATGGTATTAATTGTGATGTCATCCTGTTCTGACCCTTCAGCATCTCCGGTACCGTCAAATCCCAGATGGCAGGATACTACCCCGCCGCAAACCGATAATACCGAAAAGACGGATGTGACACCTCAGCCATCCGACGACGGGAAGAAGTATGTCTTCCCCGAAGTAAGAATAGCAGAATATCATGAAGAACTGACTGAAGGATTTGAAAACGCGAGAATAGATATCTCGTCAATAAAAGAAGGATATGTTGCAGCTTCCGCAAAATCGGAAAACAGGCTTAAGTTCCAGGTTAAGAAAGAGGGGATCACGTACAACTATGATCTCCCGTCCGACGGAACTCCCGGTATTTTCCCACTGCAGAGCGGAGACGGGACATATACGTTCCGCATCATGGAAAATGTTACAGGCTCAAGTTATGCCGAAGTATACTCGACAACGATAGACGTAAACATGAACAGTGAATTTGAGCCATTTCTCAGGAACAACAGCTATGTGGATTATTCCGTTGATTCCGAGTGTGTTAAAACGGCTCAGGAACTGACTATGGGTGCGGCGGATTCGGTAATGGTTGTTTCGCGTATATATGATTTTATATGCAAAAACATCAATTATGACAAACAGAAGGCTACGACGGTATCAAGCGGATATATTCCTTATCCGGACAGCACACTGGCAACCGGTATGGGAATATGCTTTGATTATGCTGCCCTTGCCGCAGCGATGCTCAGGTCACTCGGAATTCCGACGAAGATGATTTTCGGGAATGTTGAGCCTGACGGACTTTACCATGCGTGGAACATGTTTTACACCAAAGAGACCGGATGGATAACCGTCGGGTTTGAAGTTACCGGTGATAAATGGAACCGAATAGATCTTACGTTCTCGGCAAACGGAGCCGACAGTGAATTTATAGGTAACGGAAGCAATTATACTGATATATATTACTATTAAGAAGGGCGGACAGATATATGAGAAAAAAACTTGATAATCTCGGAGTCAGCGCTTTCTGTGAAAGCATGGCAATGATGATCCAGTCCGGAATCCAGACAGACGAAGCCGTGTCACTGCTCCAGAGCGACAAGGATAAGACAGGCGGAGTGCTTGAGGGAGCTCTTGAAAAAATGAAGAGTTCGCTTGACGAAGGCAAACAGCTGTCTGCTGCAATGAAAGAAACCGATATTTTTCCTTCATATGCCGTTCAGATGATCGAAGCCGGCGAGACCTCCGGACATCTTGAAAAAATTCTGTTCCGTCTTTCGGATTACTACAAGGAACAGAAAACTATCTCTGATAAACTCAAAAATGCCATTACATATCCGGCGGCAATGCTGGGACTCATCATTGCAGTCCTCATAGTTATGCTGACGATGGTTCTCCCTGCGTTCACGGATGTGTATGATGCCATGAGCGGAAGCCTTTCGGCTTCTTCATACGGATATATAAGGGTGGCATATATACTGTGCTGGGTCGCTCTCGTAATAATGATCATACTCGCTCTTACACTTGTCACGGGTCTCATACTCTGGAAATGCGGCAAGAGAGATGTTGTTGAAAAGGTCCTTTCGAAAATCCCGGTTACATCAAAGATACTTGAGTCAATGGGAATGTTCCGCTTTACAGGCGCACTCTCCACTTTCCTTTCAAGCGGCAAGCTTCAGGATGAAGCAGTTATCGACAGTATCCCGATGACCGAGTATAAGCCTGTGGAAGAAAAACTTAAGAGAGTCGTCAGAAATATGGAAGAAGGACACAGCATTTCGCAGGCGGCTTATGACGAAAATCTTTTTGAACCGCTTTACGGCAGAATGCTCCTCGCTGGTGAGAGATCCGGAAATCTTGAATCGGTTCTCGGAAAGCTTAACGAACATCTTGAAGAAAACTGCACATCTTCCGTAGACAGGCTCGTCAGCATAGTTGACCCTCTTCTCGCGGGCGTTCTCATGATAACCGTGGGACTATCGCTTCTCAGCGTTATGCTTCCCCTCATCGGAATGATGAATTCCGTAGGATAAAAAGGGGGAGAAGATGTATTCCGATAAAAAACAAAACATATCGGGCCGTATAATTCTCATAGTGATCATCATTCTTGCATTGGCAGCGGCAATAACCGCATTTGCTCTTTCCGGAAGCCGTGAAATAAAAGAAGACGGCGCTGCAGCCATCAGGCAGATGATAGAAAAAACAGCTCTTCAATGCTATGTCGTTGAGGGAAATTACCCGTCTACCGTAGAATATCTTGAAGAACACTATGGAATTCAGATAAACCGAAACGAATATCTCGTTGTTTATGAGGCGTTTGCCTCAAATCTTCCGCCGACAGTAAGAGTAATGGCGATTCAGAAATAAAAAATCGGAAGGAGGTTAGACCGTGAAACAGAAAGAAAGATCAGGCCTCGGATACTACACGATAGGAATAGCCGCACTGTTTCTTGCAGGATTTTTACTGCTTGTGATTCTCGGTGCGACCTCATACAGAAATACGGTGGACAGCCAGAACGGCAATCAGGAAACAAGAAGTGTGATCTCATATATTTCAACGGCAGTCAAATCGAATGATGCGAAAGGATCAGTGAGTGTCAAGAACGGCGAATACGGCATCTTTCTTGAAATACTGTCGGAAGACTCCGGATATGCAAGAAGAATATATGTCAAAGACGGAAAACTTCTCGAAGATTTTTCAAAGAAAACAAATCCGTTAAATCCCGACAGCGCACAGATAATCGGGGACTGTGACCGCCTTGAAATAAATGAAATAGAAAAAGACCTCTATGAGGTCACAACTGATAAAGGCACTGTAGTATTCAGTCTCAGAAGCGGAGGTGGTGACGAATGAAAAGAAAAAACATCACCGCATTCTATGTTGAAACACTCATTCTTATCATTGCCTTCGTAGCGGTTATACTGCTTATAACATCCGTGTTCGGCAAGGCAAAAACGGAGAGCACGAATGCTAAAGTGCTCACATCATCCGTGTGCATAGCCGAAAATGCCGCAGAAGTTTTTTCTGCAAGACCGGATATTGAAGGAATAGCGGGAATTCTCGGCAAGGGAAACGTTATAGAAAAGTCAGACACAAAACTTGTTCTCGGCTATGACAGCGATATGAGAGAAGATCCGGACGGAGTATTGAATCTTAACATTCAATTGTCCGAGAAAAACGATCTCTCGTATTGTGACATAAGCGTTATTAACGGAGAAACGGGAGAAACTGTTTACACACTTAAAACAGCTTCCGGAAACATGAAGGGCGGTGATGACAAATGAAAGAACTGCCTATCAAACTCGGACCGCTGGCGCTTCTTCTCACCGTTATAAGCATATGCATGACTACACTTGCGATACTTACTTTTACAACAGCCAGGGCTGATATGAGTCTTGCCGACACACATGCCTCAACAGTAGCGGAGAGGTATGAGCTTGAGACAGAAGGACAGGAAGTGATGGCGAAGATCCGCAAAAGCGGACTTTCTGCTGTAAGTCAGGAGTACAAAGCAGAACCTGTCGGAGACGGAACATATGTTATAAACATCACGCGTGACAACGGATTCAGTCTGAAGATAAGATTCGACGGAGAATATAATATTCTTGAATGGTCGAGCAACAGGGAATGGCAGGAAAACACGGATATCGGCAATCTCTGGCCGGGCAGATAAACACGGAGGATAATTATGGGCATTGAGAGTATTCTTTCAAAAGCTGTGGAAACGGAAGTCGCGGATATATTCCTCATATCCGGAATTCCGGTGACTTTTAAATGCAACGGCAAGCAGGTCAGGTACAATGAAGAAAAACTTATGCCTGACAGTGTGGAAACGCTTGTGCGTGAGATCTATGCCATAAGCAGAAGAGACACAAAGAATTTCGATAATGAGATAGATGATGACTTTTCATTCTCGGTTCCCAATCTCGGGCGTTTCAGAGTAAACGTGTTCAGACAGAGAGGTTCTGTCGCCGCGGTGATCAGAGTGATAAAGTTCGGTCTTCCCGATCCCAAAAAGCTCGGAATACCGGAAAGCGTGCTTTCATTTGCGGATACAAAAAAAGGCCTTGTCCTCATAACCGGGGCAGCCGGAACGGGAAAGTCGACAACGCTCGCGTGCATAATCGACAGGATCAACAACAGCCGGGACGGCCATATCATAACCATGGAAGACCCGATCGAGTATATCCATCGTCACAACAAGAGCATCGTCACCCAGAGAGAAATATCAATAGATACGCCAAGTTATCTTGATTCTCTCCGCTCCGCTCTCAGAGAGAGCCCGGACGTCATATTGCTCGGTGAGATGAGGGACTATGATACGATATCCGCCGCCATCACAGCAGCGGAGACCGGTGTGCTTTTGTTCAGCACCCTGCATACGAGCTCGGTATCCAACACGATAAACAGGATACTCGATGTATATCCGAGCAATCAGCAGCAGCAGGTCAAAATACAGCTCTCGCAGATACTCAAAGGTATCGTGTGCCAGCAGCTTGTTCCGACGACAGACGGAGGACAGACCGCTGTGTTTGAGATAATGAAAACAACGACGGCTATCCAGAATATGATAAGAGAAGACAAGCTTCATCAGATAGATTCGGCTCTTCAGGCCGGAGCTGCAGAAGGAATGTGCACAATGGATTCAAGCCTGCTTAAGCTTTACCGTGAAGGAAGAATAACAAAGGATACGGCTTTGATGTATTGTGTTTATTATGAAAACATGCAGAAAAGACTGGCTATGTGATTGTGCTTTTCTCGTTTGGCTTCTGGCTTGAGCATTTGAAACAATAATGTAAAATAGTAGTGAAAAACCATGATTTCAGTATGATTTTATGAAGTTTTTTGCTTTTTACATAGTAAAAATGGTAAAAATGACAAAAATATATTGAAAGACAGATTGTAATATGGTAAAATACGATGTGTTGTAGAAAACTGCTCTGAAACTTATCGAGAGCACAAAAAACAAACTACATATCGGAGGATATATAAAATGAAAAAGAACGATCTTATCGCAAAAATCGCTGAAAGAACAGGAAAATCAAAGGCTGCTACAAGAGCTGTTTTTGATGAATCTGTAAAGGTTATAGCAGAAGCACTTGCAGAAGGCGAAACAATTTCTCTTCTCGGATTCGGTACATTCAAAGTAACAGAAGTTAAAGAAAGAACAGCTAACAACCCGCTCACAAAGAAGAAGATCAAAGTTCCCGCACACAAGCGCCCGGTATTCAAAGCATCACCGAAGCTCAAAGAATCTGTTAAATAATTAAAAAAAGTCAGGCACATCCGAATGAAAGGATGTGCCTGTTCCGTTATATTATGTAGTTCCACAAAAGATCGAATGTGTTTTTCAGTCCCGAGATATGTGTTCTTTCGTATCCGTGACTGTTGAGTGTTCCGGGGCCGATCGCAGCATGCCTGATGTCGTACCCCGCAAGGACACTTCCGTCTCCGTCAGACCCGTAATGCGGAGTGAATATGTCGACGGCAAAATCGACACCGCTGTCTATTGCGGTCCTTCTGAGCTCATCCGTCAGCTCTTTGTTGTACGGGAAGCGGGAGTCTTTTGCGAATATCGAAACTTTTCGCTCGTCCGAGGTCTGGTCAGGTCCCGTAGGAGCAATATCAACGGCGATAATGTCCTTGACTCCGTCCGGAAGGAAAGTCGTGCCATGGCCGATCTCCTCATATACGGCAAAATATACATATACATGTCTTCTCGGGACGAAACCGTTTTCTTTTATGGCTTTTATAAGAGCCAGAACGGCAGCCGCACAGGCTTTGTCATCCACGAAACGGGATTTTAAATAACAGTTCACATACTCGAATCTCGGATCGAGCCCGATATAGTCTCCGGTTTCGATGCCGAGCGCACGAACATCTTCCTCACTGTGGACATCTTCGTCAAGGACTACGCAAATATTGGATCTGAAGTCGGACATCACTTTCCTCAGTTCATCTTCGGTAACATGAACAGATCCGACAGTCCTGCAAACGGAACCCGTGTGAACGGATCCGTCAAAGGAGTGAACTCTTACGTTCTCCGTAAGACAGTAGAACGGGTACAGACCTCCGACGGGGCAAACGTTGAGCGTGCCGTCGCTGTTGATCTTTCTTACCATGAGGCCTATGTCGTCGAGGTGGGCGGTGATGCAGAGATCGTTTCCTTCTCCGCCAAGGTCCGCTATAACTCCGCCTTTGTGAGTTTGGTAATGGGGGATGTCAAGCTCATCAAGCAGGCTGCTCACTGTTTTTTCGATCTCCCTGTTCATGCCGGTGGTGCTGTCAACGCTGAGAAGTTTCTTGAAATAATCGATGCATACGGATTCGTTAAAATAACTCATATGAAAAACCTCATTTTTTAAATAACAGGCTCACACCCGTATTTTGATGTGAGCCTGCGTTTTGTTTATACTATTTGATCTGAGATGAAAGTGTGTCTGCTGCGGACGAAAGAGCTGATGAGACAAGAGCTTTGTCCTTGCCGCCTGCAGATGCGCTGTCAGGTCTTCCGCCTCCGCGGCCTCCCGTTACTGCGGCAACGGAGCCTACGAGTTTTCCGGCATGGGCGCCGCGCGCCACTGCATCTTTTCCGGCTGCCGAAACAAAATTGACATGATCGGCATCGCTGATCGCAAATACCGTAACGGCATCGGCGTATCTGTCCTTGATTATGTCACAGATGGACCTTGCCGAATCCTGGCCCATGTTTCCGAGGTCAGCGGTGATCAGTTTAATGCCTTTGATATCGGAAGCGCTGTTTACGAGATCCGATATTCTCGATTCCGCAACTTTGGAGTTAAGAGAATCTACTTCCTTTTTCAGAGCAGAGATGTCCCCGAACAGTGCAGCTGCTTTTGCCGGCATGTCTGCGGGAGACTGGACCTTAAGGGCCTTTGCTGTTTCTGTGATGATATTGCTGTTTTCCTTTATAAGCTCAAGAACACCAAGTCCCGTAACGCCTTCGATCCTTCTCACGCCTGCAGCTACCGAAGCTTCGGAAATGATCTTGAAGAGTCCTATTTTTCCAGTGTTGTCGCAATGTGTTCCTCCGCAAAGTTCGGTAGAGAAGGAGCCCATTTTGACCATTCTGACTTCTTTGCCGTATTTCTCGCCGAAGAGCGCGATGGCACCTTCTGCCTTAGCTGTCTCTATGTCGGTCACTTTTGTTGTTATCGTACTACCGGAAAGTATATTTGCATTGACCATGGCTTCGACAGCCTTAAGTTCTTCATCGGAAAGGGCGCTGAAATGAGTAAAGTCAAATCTTACCCTGTGCTCATCCACATAAGATCCGGCCTGCTCGACATGATTTCCGAGTACAGCTCTGAGAGCAGCCTGAAGCAGATGGCATGCGGAATGATTTCTGCGAATGGCGTCGCGACGCGCATCATCTATATCTGCCGTAACAGTATCGCCGACATTCAGAACTCCTCCGACGACCGTGCACAGGTGAAGATATACGCCTTCGGTCTTCTTTGTGTCATTTACTCTGAGCATGGCAGTGTCTGAATATATGTTTCCGACGTCTCCTACCTGACCGCCGCCTTCGCCGTAGAAGCATGTCTTGTCGAGGACCACTGTGCAGTCTCCTTCGGATACAACGGAAACGGGTTCTCCGTCGACAAGGATTGAAATTACCTTTGCTCCGGTCGTTTTATATTCGGTATATCCGGTGAACACGGTTTCGGGAAGTGTGGAGATGGCGGATTTTGAAGCGTCGCTCCAGCCCGAAATGTTTTCACGCGCATTGCGCGCACGGATCTTTTGATCATGCATCAGATTCTCAAACGTCTTGTCGTCGATCCTGAGCTTGCTTTCTTCGGCTATTTCTCTCGTCAGATCTATCGGGAATCCGAATGTGTCATAAAGCTTGAAGACTTCTTCGCCGGGAAGGACATCGGTACCGTTCTTAACTGCATTGCTTATCAGATCGGAAAGGATCGAAAGACCGGAGTCTATCGTGGCATTGAATCTGCCCTCTTCTATGGACATTACTTTCTTTATATATTCCGCTTTTTCTCCGAGTTCCGGGTATCCTGCGACATTTTCTCTTATCACGACATCACACACATCGGTGAGGAACTCCCTGTTTATTCCGAGCAGCTTTCCGTGTCTTGCCGCGCGTCTCAGAATTCTGCGCAGTACATAGCCCCTTCCTTCGTTGGACGGGGTGACTCCGTCGCAGATCATGAATGTGGCTCCGCGCACGTGGTCTGTTATGACCCTGATGGAGATATCATCGTTATTGTTTTCACCGTACTTTTTGCCGCTGATCTCAACTACTTTGTCGAGTATTTTTCTGACACCGTCAACTTCAAACATGTTGTCGACGCCCTGCATTACACATGCAAGTCGTTCGAGGCCCATTCCGGTATCGATGTTTTTGTGTTCAAGTTCGGTATAGTGCCCTTTGCCGTCGGAGTTGAACTGAGAAAAAACATTGTTCCAGATCTCCATATATCTGTCGCAGTCGCATCCGGGCTTGCAGTCCGGTTTTCCGCAACCGTATTTTTCTCCGCGGTCAAAATATATTTCCGAGCACGGGCCGCAGGGACCTGAGCCGTGTTCCCAGAAGTTGTCTTCTTTGCCGAGTCTGGTGATCCTTTCTGCGGGAACACCTATTTTTTCGTTCCAGATTTTGAACGCTTCTTCATCATCTTCGTATATTGACGGATAGAGTTTGTCTTCCGGAATTTCCAGAACTTTGGTCAGAAACTCCCATGCCCACGGTATTGCTTCCTCTTTGAAATAATCGCCGAATGAGAAGTTTCCGAGCATCTCAAAGAAAGTACCGTGCCTTGCCGTGTGTCCGACTCTTTCAAGGTCCGGAGTTCTGATACATTTCTGGCATGTCGTGACGCGCTTGCGCGGCGGTTCGACTTCACCGGTGAAAAACTTTTTCATCGGCGCCATGCCGGAATTTATGAGAAGAAGAGACTTGTCGTTGATCGGAACGAGCGGAAAAGAGGGAAGTCTCAGGTGTCCTTTTGATTCAAAAAACGAGAGATATTTTTCTCTCAGATCATTTACGGAAGTCCATTTCATAAAAAATTACCTCAAATCTTACTATTTGCACATCGAAAAATTATATCATTTGTTGTTGGTAAAGTCAATATGACAAAAACGCAATCCGACGAGCCATAGGGCTTTCGCAAAGTCACTGGGAAAAATAATGGCTCGACAGTGCAACCAATTTGTCGAGCCA
>CACXBN010000234.1 GCA_902765885.1 uncultured Ruminococcus sp.
AATAACATCCGAGCATTTGCAGACCAATTAAGTAAGAAAATACCGGGATCACATCAAGTGCAGTCCCGGTTTTTTTCGGTTTATATTAGATTTCGCTCATTCTTTTTTCCGCCTCTTTTCGCTGATATATGAGCGATATGAGGAGCGAATCCCAATGAAACATAAAACCTGCTGCAACAGGCCAACGAAAGGCTGAAAGAACGGTTTTTCCTTGTAAAATGTTGATTTTTTTAAGGTTTCATGATACGATAATTCGATATAATAATGTCTTCCGTCAGGGTGCCTGCTTCCCGCTCACAACAAGCGCAATCCGCCTGGGAAAATTGGGAAGCCAAACTGTCTTAGTGTCATGTTTCACCCGCGATTGCCATACGCTGAAGATAAAAAAGGAGTACCGTATATGATAAAAACAAAGCGAATATTAGCCCTTCTTCTAGCTACACTGATGCTCTTGCACGCTCTTGCTGCATGCAAACAAAATTCAGATGAGTCTGCTGCAGGAGCCTCCATTACCGCCACGCCGGTTGAATTCAGCAGGAACGGCGAGTACACTACGACAGTAAACTCCGTAAAAGTTGATCTCTCTGGAGTTGCAGCCGACAACATCGAAATCAGATATACCGGCTCTGCATGCGTTCTTGACGATTCTGAAGCGAAAACAACTAAAGAATCCATCGAAGAGAATTATCCTCTTTTCGCAAAAACAGTGAATGTAAAAGTGACAGATAAAAACAGCTGCGCAATCTCTTTCACGGATGAAAAAGCATCTGAATATTTAACAGCCAACTATATCATCCTGTTTAAAGGCGTTGAAGGTGACTGCAACACGGCATATGTACCGGTGGAATTTTCTGAAATAACTCTGACCTCCGACACTGAAAGCGTCGTTTCCGACGCAACTCAGTCAAAGATAACCCTTTCAATCGACGGCGGCTCCTTTGAAGACGATATCGACGAAAATGATATTTATCTCGGTCACGCCTTCTCGGATATGAAAATTGAAAGCGTTTCCTCGTCGGAAAAGAATCTCACCCTGCAGCTGAAAGGCTCGCCTGTGAGAAATTCAGCCGGCGCGTATCAGTGGGGCTCAGTCAACATCAAACCGAGCGGCATCAAAAATGGCTATGCCGTTGTTACTTCAAAGATCGACGTTCTGCTTTCAGGTGTTTTTATCGATCCGACAACTCTGAAATATGAAAACGGCAAGATCAGCGCCGATCTTAAAATCTTCGGCATTGTCGACATTGATTCCTTAACGAAAGACAATATCAAGCTTGACGGCGCGGCAGTTGAAGAGGCAGAAAAGACAGACGACAATACTATCAAGCTCACACTGGTGACAGATGATATCACGAGCACTAACGATTTTGCAGATATCTTCGGTGGGAAAACAATGACCATCGGCAATTTTGAATACACCGTATCTGTTTATCAGGCAGACTTCTATCCAGTATTCGATTACGTCGAGAAAGACGGCGATAATCTGAAAATCACTCTGAAACTTTATTCGAACAGCGGCACTTTTGACAAAGATCTTAAGGCAGAAGACATCACGTTTTCCGATGATTTCAAAGATGCCGAAATCGAATCCTTTAAAATCGACAGCGAGACACTCGCATCTCTTGTTCTTTCCGTACCTTCAAACGGACAGACAGAAGAAACTCTGAATATGAACGGAACCGTAACTCTTTCGGCCGGCGCATTGGTCAACAGCTGGGGCGATAAGACGTCAAAAGAAGTTTCATACACCAGAGATTATACAGGCGAGACACTCGGAAGGGACGTCGGTACCGGAGGTGTATCTCTTAATACCGAAACTCTGCTCGAAATTCAAAAATACACAAGAGGCCTCAATACAACTTTCGGCACGATATTTTACTACGGAAAGCTCGCAGGTCAGGTCTACTCAATCGCAAAAGCTGTTCTCGAGGCTACCGGGATCGTTGAATCAGAACACGCTCAGGTCATGAGAGAACTCGGAGAGATCAACAAAAAACTCGATACCGTTCTGAATGGTATCGAAGACATAAGAATGGACCTTATAAACCTTGAGAACAATCAGATAAGGATTATGCTCATCCAATATCAGAAGGACATAGAATTTCTTGAAAACAAGGTTAAGAACGTAAATAATATTCTTATCAGAGCCAGAAAGGATCTGGCAAAAGAAGACCCTAAATATGCCAATATCGACTGGGATCACATGACGAATCAGGAAGCAGCCGAGTATAACCATGTGCTGCATACGTTCATATATAAGAAACTCAATGAAGTACCCGTGGATTCTAATTACAGGGAATTTGAATATGAATCAACACAGTTAAAGGAAGCCTTTGAAACTGTGACCAAATGTATCAGAAGAGGCGGTGACAGCAATCCGATCAGGATCTACGACGAGGCGTGCTCCCTTCACTATCTGTTTGATTCTCAGGCGTTCGACGTCAGAACCGCTCAGAGATTACACGTAGATACCTTGCTTACAAAAGCTTATGCCTCGCTCTCGGTGAGATATGATGCAGTCAACGATGAGGAAAACGCTAATTTCGTAAGCGTCAGAGAGAATTACGATGCAGCCATGGATGAACTTGACAAATTATACGCGGATGTTCTCAGTGCAAAGGACGTTAAGGCTCATCCCGGAGAAGACAAGTATTCGCCGTATTGTTACGTATTCGGTGCAAAAGTCAAACTTATCAGTGGAGCGGAAAACTTCGGACTTCTGTACTTTGGCCCGTTAGTTGACGACAATGTGAACGTTTCGGAATTTTCTAAGGTTATCGATATGCTGCCGACAAGAGAGTGGACTAAACATGAACTCACTGTTTTTAAGTCCAGAATACATGGAACGCTTATGAGCGAATTCGAGTCAGCAGGATTGCCGACGGATCATCCGCTTGCCGTAAAATCCAGCAATAACGTCAGAAATATGAAAGATCTGGGCGATAAAACCGTAAATGGCAAATCTGTTACCGAACGGTCTTATGACGCAATCTTCGGCGTTATTCGGCAAAATGCGTCAGAGGAGAGCGAGCAATCGCTGTCTATAATAGATCATTCATATTTCAGCGCAATCCCATATCATGTCGGCATCATCGATTCCCGTAGCGCCAACGGTAAAGACGACGTGTATGTTATCCAATTGATTCATTAAGGCCACCGGAAAAAGCTCAGCCCACCGCACTTAAACAAAAGCGGTGGGCTTTTTGCGTATTCCTTCTCAGAAATCAGGATAGAACCGTTCAATATTCGTGACGTCCGCTGCGGGAGTTCTGTCAGGCAGCGGATTTTTCAAAAGTTCTTCATAGGTATATTTCATCATCAGCGTTGCCACATCCGAATAATAAATATTTCCGAATATATCCGTTGCATAGAACACATACTGATATTCAGTCCCGTCAAGCGGCATTTCGGTCACCGACGGGTTGTTTTCATCGTAAAGTTCTCCGGTCTCGAACTCCTCGCTGTATACTTCTTGAATTTTACCGTCTTTAATCATTATTTCGGTCAACACCTGCAGTCTGACACCTTCATCTATCTGATAAACATTGTTGTCGGGAATTCCGTTTTCATCCGGATTTTTATGTATTCCCGCCATTATATAATGTCCGTTGTTAAACTCGTTTTCGTTCCAGAGAAAGTTATACTGAAGCAT
>CACXBN010000235.1 GCA_902765885.1 uncultured Ruminococcus sp.
CCGTTGACGCGTATTCCTACGGTAGAGAATGCGTGGTGTCCCCTTAAAAGATCGAGGGACAGGATATCGTTTATCTTAACGTGTATGAACTCGGAGAAAATATATTCTTCAAGCCCGTGACTGACCTCAAAATGCTCCGCGAGCTCATGTTTCACCGTCTCGTAGATCGGGTCTATATCTATATAATAAGGGTCCTTCGTCCACTCTCCCACCGGCTTTATAAGCTCGAAGAGGAGCTCTTTCATGAACTCCTTCAAGGCGAATCTGACATACTGCCCGCCCGGCTTAAGGAATTCTTTTGCTTCGTCAACATAGTTGTCCTCAAGGCAAAGCGGAACGAAAAGATCAAGCTTTTCCGTAGCTTTATCGAATATCGTCTTTTCTTCTGTTTTTTCCATTTGCATTACCTCGTCAAAATCGGAATTTGCCAATCACACGGAGTCCTCCCTTTTACGATTTTCAGGGACGATCATATTCCTGCTCTCAATAACCGAGGAATTGTTTCAGGTTATTATCAGGAAGAAGCTCCTTTTTTCCGAGACCGAACGAATAATCCGGAACGATCTCCAGATAACGGTCAAGAAACTCTTCGTAGGTCTTTGCTTCGAAACAGTAAGGCGTTATGAAAAATTCTCTGCTTCCTCCGGTCGTACGGTCTCCCGCCGTTACGCTCACCTTGTAGTCGCCTGACTGCAGCTTATAAAAAACATAACTCTCCAGGTTCCATCCGTACAGACTGATGTGTCCGAAATGAGGCTCATAACTTGCCACTGTTTTATTTGCCTGAATCGCCGCGCTCTGATAACCTTGCTCCACATTTTCTATAAACCGTTCGGCACTTTCAACGTCGTAAACCGAATACTTTCTTTCATTACCGTATTTCCTGACGAATTCAAGGTCTCCGTCGACTTTGCGTATATCATACTGCCAGCTGTCCCGAAGCATCTTTTTGTCAAGCCAGCGGTAATCCTTTTTGACGTTATTGAAAGACTTTTCAAGATATACGTTTATATCCGTGCCAAACTTGAATTTTTCTTCCGGATTCGAATTTTTAACGGCATCGTGAGTGTATCTGCACAGGAAATCAATGAACTCGTCCGCAGTTGTGCCTTCCGTCCATGGAATCACGATATCGGAATCGTCAGACCAGTTTTTTTCGATATTACAGAAAACGTATTTGCCGTGAAGAGGCGCGATCTGCCAGACAGGCGTCTGTTTCTTCATCTTCGTAACTGTCGCCCAGTAAAACTCTTCGCGCAGTTTCAGAAGCGCTTTTTCGTAATATGCGTTTATATCAATGCCGTATCTGAACAGCTCGGGATCCACTGAAGGGTTTTTGTTAAGCTTTCTCTCATGCTTTTTCTCGTTCTCCAGTTCCAGCTCCTTCGCGAAGATCTCATCTGTGCTGAGCGGAGTCCACGCCCACACATCATCCGAGCTGTGGCTTCCAAGAGCAGGCGCGTAAATAAAAGCGCCGCCTGATTCGTGCCTCCACTTGTTCCATCTGCCCGCCGCCAGACTTCCGTCCTTCATGATCAGAAGACAGTACTGCTCCTCCTTCGGGTTCTTTCTGTCGGCAAACGATTTGAAGCCCTCAAACTGAACGCTGCGGCAGCCTTCTTTTTCCGGCCCGAGATTTATCCAATCGATTTCTTCATCTTCAAGGCACTCGGTCAGATCGTAACGCTCAAGAGAGTGCCATCTTCCGACTTCTTCCGATCCTATCGTATCGGCAGTCCCCCGGATGAATTTTCCTGACGTTGATTTTTTGCTGCGGTAATTATCGGGATTCCACTCTCCGGCAGTATAGTCTCCGTTCTTCAGCTCAAGCAGGCAGAATTCTCCGTATTGAGGCATCATATCTTTTCCCGAAACATCGTGAAATTCGTTAAAAGACAGTGTAAGATTTTTGTGATTGACGGTAAACATATTTCCTCCTTCGCCATCCCGATCTCAGGATCAATGATAACTGCGACAAACTTTCTTTTTGTCCGCTCACTATTCGCTCAAACAAGTATCCACAAGAGGTAATGTGCTGACTTTTCCTTCACATTTGTCCTCTCACAGACTTTTTAAGGCTTATATCTGATCAGTTGTCCCTGATCTCGGCTCTCAGAGATCTGAATCTGCTTTTCCATTCGGCAGTGATCCTGAAAGAATCACATATCTTCTGAATGGCCTTCCCGTTGATATCATATCCGAGGCCGTTTGTCTTCATCCAGTCGAATACTTTCTCCGGTTCCTCTGTCGCAAGCTCGGCGATAAGCCAGGCCTCTCCCATTCTGACGTAGTATTCGCCGTCATCTTTTATGTACGGAAGAAGCTCCGCGGCATGTCCCCTGCCTAGTTTTGAAATAAAGAGGACATACCCCCACCGTCTTACGAACGGATGCGTCGATACAATATATCTTTCGGCATAATCAAGCGCCTTCTCAAACTCCATGGAAGAAACGAAGTTTATAAGTTCATCGGTATGCCACCAGTCCTCGAACAGCAGATTGTCATCGATAAACTTCATTCTGCCCTCCGCTTCCCTTATTTGCTTAAGGGAAACATA
>CACXBN010000236.1 GCA_902765885.1 uncultured Ruminococcus sp.
ATCTCCGCTGATGACCAGCTGAGAGCCGTCAGGGAAATGAATGATATAATCGTATCTGACAGTGCTCATATCACCAGTCTCAGGAAGGAGTGTTTAAGAGCTCGTAATAGTATATCGGAAGCGCTGACCAGCCGTGACACAGACTTCCGCAAAGGCCTATAAGGTCATTTTCACCCAGTATTGTTTCCCAGAAAGTAGTTGCTCCTCCTCTGAGCATCTTAAGATAATCACGGTCTATTTCATTCAGTACAACGGACTTGTATTTTTCCTGATCAGTTTTCAGAAGCGCGTCATATCTGAATGATATCATGCTGAGTGTGCTTGGAATGACATTTTCTCCGCAGTTGTCCTCTCCGTTCGAAGCGATGATTCTCAGAACTTTTGATGTGTCAAAGTCTGCCTTTTCGCCCTCGTAAATGAGCGCAAGGAGACACATGGCATTGGTGAGCACACTGAAGTGTTTTTCATCGTCGCCTCTCTTTGTCATGAAGAGCTTGCTGTCTTCAGACCAGAATTCTTTCATTATTCCCTTGAGAACTTTCTCTCTTATATCTTCATATTTCCGTGCTTCCTGCTTACGGCCTGTTTTCACACAGATATATTTCATGGAGCTCAGAGCTATGGCATAAAATGCATTGAACGGTGCTTCGTAATACTTGACATCTTTTTCCCCGTCAAATGATCCCATCATTGTGGGAGCCCACTCGTAGAAATTCCATATGTTCTTGCCGGTGAAATTGTGTATGAGTCCGTTCGGATCCAGATTGTTTTCAAGAGTATGCATGAGTCCCGAAAGAACAGGGAAGCACTCTTCCGCGAATTCCGTGTCATCCGTATATTTTATATATTCGGCAAACTGAAGAATATACGCGCATGTGTATGACGGTATAGTTAAATCCATGCTGCTCGGGAAAACAAGACTGATAAGTCCGTTATCCATTACTCCGTGAGTCATGAGCCTCAGACATGCCTTCGGAAACTCTTTTTCACCGAATGCATAGTATCCGCACAACATCTGGTTTCTCGAATCAAGGGTGTAAAGCGCCTGTTCTCTCCAAGGACAGTCTTCATAATGTTCATGCATGCACTGTTTCAGAGTGTTTTCGCATACTTCATATATCGTGTCTCTGAGAATATTTCCGCTCTCGTATTTCTTCATTTTTATCGGATAATCAGTGGGTCTGAGTCCTGCATAGTAAATAGTAACTTCTTTTGATTTGATGAAGAACTGAATATACCGGCATCCTATCCTGCGGAAGCGGTCAGTATAGATGTTTCTGCCTTTTTTAGCTTCGAAACTGAAGGCAAAGTTTGCGACAGAGGTCCTGCATCTTCCGTCGCCTAAATGTTCGCCCCAGCCTACGTCTATATGACAATCTTCTTTTAACTCTATTTCGAGTTCCGCAAACCCTGAGTTTTCACTCTTAAGGTCTACAAGAATGAAAATCCCATCGCAATCGTCATTTGTTTTGAAATTCAGAGGCTTGAACTGTTCACTGCCAAACACGGGGAAAAACGGGCTGTTGCCATCAAGCATTGTGGTAAAATAAAAAGCAATTGCAGCATGCTGCATATCCGGAGCGCTGCCTCGGTCGCATGTGTAACTGAAAGGTCCCTGAAACTTCATGACCGATTTGATTCTTTCGCCGAGCAGGAGCTTTTTAACCGGTCTGGGGAAGAGCTCATACGTGATGCCTTTAACGATGCTGCTGTTATCAAAGCCGGGTTCATCCTTGTTTATAAAGTCGTCTTTTTTTCTGTAATCTCTATGGAAAGTGAGGCCAAGCTGTCCCGTGATAACCTCTTTTTTGTGCTGGAGATAATCTGGAGACAGTCTTGATAATGTTTTTTCGGATGAAAAACAAACGGCATTGCCGTCATCATCCGTTATTTCAAAAATCAGGCCTGCTTCGCCTATGTGATATGTCGAGGAATCGGTGATGCCGTAGTACCACACAGTGAAAGCAATCCTGTTGTTTCCGTTTAATATATAATCAGTGACGTCAATGCTGTCATACACTTTATAATCAGGATAGTCAGCATACTGACCGAATGAGACGAATCTGCCGTTAATATAAACATTATAGTTAGAATCCGAGGAAATGCGGAGAGTATATTTTTTAGCTTTGTCTGCTTCGAAATGATCGACAAAATCTACATGCTCATCAGCCTGAGCCGCTTCGTTTCTCCATATCCATCTAGCTTTTTCAAACATGTTTTTTTCTCCGTTCGCATACATAAATTTCAAAAATAATCTTACCATTACGATTTGATTTTGTCAACGATTTAAGGCCATTTGAGAGAGGCTTTACGGGCGTCTCGAGGCTTATGTTTATTGCTTTCTTCAACCATGATATATTCCCGTAAATTACAGAAGAGTGGTATTACATCAGTCTTCATGCCAATTACAGTTTTTGCTGTCTTTGACATTTCTGTCCGGCATCATGTTAAGTGACTGGACAATAAAAAAGCAGAAAGGCGTGACCATTCCGGCCACGCCTTCAGTAATTGGAGTCAGTCATATGTTCTCAGACAAATACATGTGTTTTTAAGATATTTCTTGGCGAGAGCTATCTGATGTTTAACGGAAGCTTCTGCAGGGCCTCCGTAAACTGTTCTGCGGTTTACGCAGTTGTCCAGATTTACTGCTTCGTAAACATCGTTCTCGAACAAAGGCGAGAATTCTTTGTATTTATCGAGAGGGAGAGATTCGAGATCTGTTTTGTTTTCTATACAGTACGCTACGAGCTTACCGCTGACACGATATGCGTCACGGAATGGAAGACCTTTGCTTACCAGATAATCTGCACAGTCGGTAGCGTTAATGAAACCGTAAGAAGCAGCCTCCCTCAGCTTTTCCGTCTTGATATTCATTGTCGATATCATAGCGGTGAACAGTTCCAGGCAGATCTTTGCATTATCTACGGAATCGAAAACAGCTTCCTTGTCTTCCTGCATATCCTTGTTGTATGCAAGCGGAAGTCCCTTCATCATAGTCAGCACAGTCATAAGATTGCCGTACACACGTCCGGTTTTGCCGCGAACTAGTTCTGCTATATCGGGATTTTTCTTTTGCGGCATAATGGATGATCCTGTTGAAAAAGCGTCATCAAGTTCTATATATCCGAATTCGGTTGAACACCACAGTATGATCTCCTCGGAAAAACGTGACAAATGCATCATTATTACGGAAAGATCGAAGCAGAGTTCAATAAGGAAATCACGGTCAGATACGCTGTCTATCGAATTCTCGGTAACTCCGCTCAGTCCCAATATATCGGCTACGAACTGCCTGTCTATGGAATACGTTGTAGAGGCAAGTGCGCCTGAACCGAGAGGGGATACTGAAGTCCTTTCAAATGTCTGGGACAGCCTTATGTCATCCCTCATGAACATCTGGTAGTATGCCATCATATAGTGTCCGAAAGTAACCGGCTGAGCCCTCTGAAGGTGCGTGTATCCGGGCATAACGTCCTTTGTATGCTTTTCGGCCAAATCTATCAGAACAGACAGGAGAGAATTGACAAGAGAACGAATCTCACAGATCTCATTCCTGAGATAAAGACGTATGTCAAGTGCTACCTGATCGTTGCGTGAGCGTCCCGTATGAAGCTTCTTTCCGGTGTCGCCAATTCTTGAAGTCAGAACCTCTTCAACAAACATGTGGATGTCTTCGGCTTCGGGATCGAACAGAAGCTTTCCGCTTTCTATGTCCGAAAATATCTCACCGAGCGTTTTCACTATAAGATCTGATTCTGCCTTGGTTATAATACCGCACTTTCCAAGCATCGTTGCATGAGCCATGGAACCTGTGATATCTTCTTTATACATGCGCGAATCAAATGAAATTGATGAATTGAAATCATTGACCCTTTTGTTTTCTGTTTTGGAAAACCTGGCATCCCACATTTTTGCCATAATATTAATCCCTCATATAATTATATAGGTTATTTCCAGTTTTTCATTGCCTGTGCGCGAACTTTTATCGGAAGTCCGAACAGGTTGATGAATCCTTCTGAATCTTTCTGATTGTAATCGTCGTCTTCTCCGAATGATGCAGTCTGTTCATTGTAGAGAGAATAAGGAGATGTCACGCCGGCGTTCATAATGTTGCCTTTGTAAAGCTTCAGTTTTACGTCACCTGTGACTGTCTTCTGTGTATCGTCAACAAATGCTGCGATTGCCTCGCGAAGAGGAGTGAACCACTGTCCGTTGTAAACGATTTCTGCAAATTTCTGAGCAACTATCGCTTTGAAATGTGATGTTTCCTTGTCAAGCGTTATGGTCTCA
>CACXBN010000237.1 GCA_902765885.1 uncultured Ruminococcus sp.
GACATATTTGTTGCGGAAGACGATAAGATACATGCAAAAAACGGAAACGGCAACTACTATGGGCGTATAGTCAAGTTCGTCAATGCCCGTTAATGAGCGTATGAGCGCGGCCGCTGCCGGAAGAACGGGGTACAGCGAAAAGACTATGATCCTTTTCACTTTATCTTTTCCGTGCCTTATGATATGAACGATCGATATTATCCAGCCGGCAAACAGCATTCCGTAAACGATAAGCAGGCAGGGCATAAAGAGTTTTCCGTGAACGACCTGTTCGCCCATAACGAGCTTTTCATAGAAGAGATGATGTAGATCATTTGTGCAGATTATCAGACTTATGACACCGGCGACTGTCATAAAGGCAGTCTTGAATATCATGCTTTCGGAGAGCTTTTCATGCCTTGCAAGATAAACATTCCAGATAAGAAATGCCGAAGTCGCAAAAGATGTGCCCACGAGCTGATAATATACCGCGAAAACATAAAATGAATTAACATGTATAAAGATATATGCCACGCTTTCGAGAAGTCTGCCCGAGACCATTATCCAGAGCCCGGCAACGACAACCGTGAACCATTGCCAGATCGGTGTCGGCTGCCTTCGTCTTATAAGCATTATGATGAAAATGAGGTGCAGCAGTACGCACAGCGCCTGCATGACTATATTTGCGATCCTGAATAACTCCATAAGCTTTTACACCTTTGTTTGCGTTATCTCTGTATTTAAGTATATCATTTTAAGTGATGTAGTCAAGTGCAATGTGTGCTTTTCGTTAAAATATGTAAAATAATTGGGACAGATTTTTTCTGAAAGATTTTAAATGAGGCGTTTTTTCGGAATTCATCAAACAAAAGACCAAAGACGTACTGTTTTTGTGATTTTTTATAAAAAATGAAGACATTTTCATCGGTTTATGGTATAATTTAATCGCTGTGGTGACAGTCGGTTTTTTGCGCGTTCAGCCGGCCGGGATGCCGGAAATTCAAAACGAGAGGAGATTATATGGGATTAAAAGCCCTGTTCAGCAAAACCAAAAAATCGGCTGCGGTATTTGTTGATTTCGAACACTGGTGTTATTCTCTTAACAGCAGATTCAATCTGAAACCTCAGATAGTTGAGTGGTATGATAATTTATCTGAAAGATTTGATATCAAAAGAATATTTTTCTTCGGAGATTTTACAGAACCGAGACTTAAGTCATTTATCGACGAAATACGCAGAGTTACCAATAATGTTATAGATACCCAGAATCCGTCAACATACCTGAAAAAAGACTATACCGATTTTATTATGCTTGATTATATCTATCAGGATGTCGACGAGTATTCAAAAACAGATGTTTATGTGATTTTTTCCGGTGACGGTCATTTTTCTTCAGTCGCCACATACCTGAAAACCAAAAAGAAAAAAAGAGTTGTAGTATACGGAGTAAAGGAATCAATGAGCCAGAAACTCCGCAAGATAGCAGACGAATGTTTCATTGTCCCGACTGACGACCAGCAGATGTTTGAATATAAAAAGATGATCATAGATAACCTTGACTACCTGGTGCGTCAGCCTAAAATTTCATTCCCGACATATATGAATACAATAAAGATAGTCGCGGAGAAGAACAGAGTTCATGAAGATAAGATAACGGAAGCAATGAAAAATCTTATGGATTCAGGTATTATCACTCAGGAATTTGTCAGAGGACAAAGGAAAAATTTAATAAAGATTTTGAAGGTCAACTGGGACCTTGCTGTCAGGAATGGCCTTGCCACGCCTGAAACAGACCAATAAACCGCAAAACAAGCGGCGTTGCCACAGCATTTTTTATGCCCTGCCTGTCAAAAAGCAGGGCAATTTAATTAGTTGTTATTTTCTACATAGATATATTATCGACGGGAAAGGGGGACTGACCTATCAAACAGTATATTCTTGCTTTAGACGAAGGAACGACAAGTGCACGCGCCATTTTGTTCGACAAAAATCTTAAGATACTGTCGACGGTACAGCATGAATTTCTTCAGAAATATCCGAAACCGGGATGGGTGGAGCATGATCCGCTGGCAATCTACGCTGCGCAGCTTTCAGCAATGACGGAATGCATAGCCCAAAGCGGCATAGAGCCTGAAGAGATAGCCGGAATAGGGATCACGAATCAGCGAGAGACATGTGTCGTTTGGGACAGAATATCCGGAAAACCCGTTTACAACGCAATTGTATGGCAGTGCAGAAGAACGGCTGAATATTGTGAAAAACTCAGAAACGAAGGATATGAGGAACTCATACGCTCAAAAACAGGACTGAAGCTTGACGCATATTTCAGCGCGACAAAAATCCGCTGGATACTCGACAATGTCGAAGGTGCGCAGAAGTCAGCCGAAAAAGGAAACCTCATCTGCGGAACCATCGATACATATCTTCTGTGGAAACTGACGAATGGCAGGCTGTTCGTGACCGACAGAACCAACGCAAGCAGAACCATGCTGTACAACATACATGAGGACAGATGGGATGAAGAGCTCTTAAAACTCTTTAATATTCCAGCTTCCATGCTTCCGGAGATACGTTCAAGCAGCGAGATATACGGCGGGATCGATTTCATGGGAACCCCGATCGCAGTATGCGGGATCGCCGGAGACCAGCAGGCAGCTCTCTTCGGACAGGCATGTTTTGAAAAGGGAATGGCCAAAAACACATACGGTACCGGCTGCTTCCTTCTTGCACATACGGGAAATGAACCGGTTGAAAGCAAGAACGGTCTGATAACCACGGTATGCGCAACCGAAGCCGGAAAAGAGCGGGAATTCGCCCTTGAGGGCAGCGTTTTTGTCGGAGGAGCCGTAGTTCAGTGGCTCAGAGACGAAATGAGACTTATATCGGACTCATATGACAGCGAGTATTTTGCGAGAAAAGGCAAAACCACGAGCGGAGTCTATGTGGTTCCGGCATTCGTTGGACTCGGCGCTCCGTTCTGGGATATGAACGCGAGAGGAGCCATTTTCGGGCTTACAAGAGGCAGCGGTAAAAACCAGATAATCAGAGCGTCTCTTGAATCGATAGCATACCAGAGCGAGGATCTGCTGAATGCAATGAGAGCGGACCTCGGAAGTGAAATAAAGACACTTAAAGTCGACGGCGGGGCATCAGCCAACAAATTCCTGATGCAATTCCAGGCCAATATATCCGACCTGGTCGTTGAAAGACCTGCAAGCCCCGAGGCAACGGCACTTGGCGCTGCGCTTCTTGCGGGGCTGGCATGCGGATTCTTTGAAAACAGGGAAGAGATTGCCGAAAAGATCACGGTGAGCGACCGCTTCGAGCCTCAGTTTAGCGCAGAGGAAAGAAAAGAACTTCTCACGGGCTGGCACAAAGCAGTGGCGGCATGCCGTGCATTTCAGTGAAACAATATAACAGGAGGAATCTTATATGACGATCGTTAAGAAAGAAGTATTGTCCTCGAATGGAAAAGAAAAACTGAAGGGTATCGTATATCTGCCTGAGTGCGGAGCGGAAAACGCAGCTGGATATTTCCAGGTGGTGCACGGAATGTGTGAACACAAGGGAAGATACAATTTCCTCATGACCGAAATGGCAAAACTCGGATACATAGTCTTTGCCTATGACCATCTCGGACACGGAGACACTGCTCTGACTCCGGAGGCTCACGGATATATTGCCGACAACGGCGGCTGGAAGCTGCTTGTTGACGACGTGACCGTGTTCTACAACGCGGTAAAGGAAGAATACGGTGAAAAAGGCAAATATGTACTTTTCGGCCACAGCATGGGTTCGTTTATAGTAAGACTTGCGGTCGAATACGGCGCAAAGCCGGATTCACTTATAGTATGCGGAACCGGAGGACCGAATCCGGCAGCAGGCGCAGGCCTTGCAATGTGCAAAATGGTCAAAGCAGCTCGCGGACCGCATCATGTTTCAAACGTTATCGGCAACCTTGCTTTCGGCACATACAACCAGAAATTTAAGGCCGAAAACGACCCGCAGTCATGGCTCACCAAAGATCTTGAAGTCAGGGAAGCATACCGCAATGATCCGTATTGCACGTTCCCGTTCCAGGTTAGCGCGATGCAGGATCTCATAACCCTCCAGTCACTCAGCAACAAGTCAAAATGGTTTGACAATTTCCCGAAGGCTCTTCCCGTTCTGTTTATTGCAGGCGCAGATGACCCTGTCGGCAGCTATGGCGCGGGAGTCAGAAAAGTTGTCGATGAACTCGTAAAGAGGGGACTTAAACCCAGAATCAAAATTTATGAAAACTGCAGGCATGAAATCCTTAACGATACCTGCAAAAACGAAGTCATTTCCGACATAACTGAATTTATAAAATAGTATATCTATACAAAAAGCAAAGGAAAACCCAAAATGAAAAACAGAATTATCTCAATTATCGTCGCTTTACTCATCCTGTGCGCTCTTCTTTGTGCATGTACAGGAAACAATACGAATGTGCCGGCGGACACCGGGACAACTGTAAATCAGCCTGACACGAAACCGACTGAAACAGAACCGGCAGAAACAGAGCCTGAAGCCGAGCCTGAGAGCATGACCTGCGGAAACTGGACAGTTGACGTTCCTGCCGGATATGAATTCAAAATAGGTGACACTTTCGATGAAAACGACACGAGGTATTTCTCGGTAAAGAAATCTTTCTTCTCATATTTTGACTTCAAGGCTGAAGGCGAAGAAAGAATAATGGCAAGTTACAACTACAACAAGGATACGTACACCAATGAACAGAAAGATGTGAGCGGAACATTCGGAGGAATCGAGTGGACCGGCTTCCAGTACGGTGACGGATTCGGAGGATAC
>CACXBN010000238.1 GCA_902765885.1 uncultured Ruminococcus sp.
AAAGATTATAAAAGAACTGCAAGATGAGGAAGGCGGACAGCTTCCGACGGATTTTGGGTCGGAAGAAATCGGCGGATCCTCTTCTTTGACTGCGTTACCGCCGAGAGTGGGTGTGCCCCAGAGGAGACTTGCTGTCACACCACCTGTTGCACCTGCTACACCGTCGGCAGTTCCTATCATTGATGCATTACAGAATGGCGGCCACGGCGAGAACAACGATGATATTACGCCGAATCATGGTACGGACACAGAACCGACGCATACCACTTATACGCCTCCTGTGACGCCGACATCAGCAGTTCAAGAAACACCTGCGCACACCGATGTAAGGCATGATGTTCCCGTCAATCAACCAGTAACCCCGCCGGTTGACAACACACCAGTGGAAGATGTGGATCCGGTCAGTGATTTCATCGATACGACGACGGAACCCGAGATTCCTGAACCAGAGATTCAGGATGATGGCATTGACCGTATTGCCATCATCGATTACATCAACAACCTTGGTATTCAGACGTATGTCGTGCGCAGGGACAGGGTGAATGATTACCTGAAATCGTTATTCCAACTTGCCGGTTTCCTGACGCAGACTGGTCTTTATGCAAAGGCTGTTGCAGACGTAAAAACGGATATCGGTGATCAGATAAAAGCATTTATCGACAAACTTCAGAATGACGGCATATATGATACAGAAGTCAATAAACTTATGGAATTCACTCTGTCTTCAAGCACGTTCGATGTATTCGGAGAGTCCGTACAGACGATGGATGGGAATAATTACCTTTCCACCACCGATACGGATATCGACCGTCAGTTCCGCATTGCGGAAAAGAAGCTGAAGAACGAAGGTGTTGGTCTTGCGTATGGGCAGAGAGTGGATGTCTTTGATATCAACTACGCCAACAAGTACAAGCTGGACGTCATTCTGTTCGTCAACAGCACAGATGCTATGGGCGGCTTGATGCGGTATGCGGAAACCAAATATCACAGCCTGATCGACACTTACAGGTCTCGTGTGAGGACTCTTGAAGAAAAATATCGTGCCCGCTATAAAAACATCGTTAACGACGGTGACGCGGTCAGCAGTCACGACTATTTCCTGCCGCAGGCACCTGACAGGAACCCTTACCCGTCCTCTGCGACCGGCAAACAATACTCCAACCACTTATACGTCAGCGAGACGACCAGAACGGTCTCGATAAAGCTGAATGGTTGGGAAGAAGGTCTTCTTGAGGAAGAATCCCCACGTCCTGATTTTGTCTGCTGGTTAAGAAACCCGGACAGAAAACCGTGGTCGCTCTGCATTCCGTACGAAAAAGGCGGATACAAAGATAGCATGTATCCTGACTTCATCGTAATCAGGAAAGATGGTCCGCATGATTATTTTATCGACATCCTCGAACCGCATGACCCGACCAGAATCGATAACGTCGGCAAGGCAAAAGGGTTGGCTGAATACGCAGCTGAATATGATTTCGGAAGGATTCAGCTCATCAGAAAGATGCGCAAGCCGACCGGAACTGATGGCTTCAAACGCCTCGATATGTCAAAAAGTGAAATTCGCACTCGTGTCAAAAGTGTTTCGACAAATGAAGAACTCGACCACGTCTTTGATGATTATGGATTTTTTGAGTAAAGGCGGTGACGATAATGGCAAGAGAAAAGCGCGATGCTACAAAAGTCAGTTATATGATCGATAACGAGCTGTTAAAGCAGCTGGAAGACTTCTGCGAGAGGACAGGTCGAACCAAGACAAAGGTGATAGAAATGGCTATTTCACTTTATCTTGAAGAGCACAAAGACGATAAATGATCACTGATAAAAAGAGGAATCATAAGAATGGCGCTAACCAAAAAGACCTACAACTTCTATGACTTGGAGGAGCAGGACTATAGCTCTGTGCCTTCACTTGACTTGCCTTCCATCGTAGAGGACGGGTGGTTTAAGCCTGCGGATGGCGGAAAATATATGCTGATTCTGGCTCATATGGACGAGGATTACCGTCCCGCATCTGGATGCCCGTACTGCGGAACAGGAACAAAGCTCATCCGTTCAGGAACGGGTGAAACAAAGATTATCCACGATGTCATGCGGAACAATTACCGTGTGGACATCGCATACCAGCCGTCACGGCTGCAGTGTACGACATGCAAGCAGAGATTTACTCCTGACGTGGAAGGCATTGTTCCCGGCAGGCAGATGACAGAACGGCTTTACGATTATCTGAAGGTCGAGTCCTTCATCCAGCCGATGAATGTCCTTGCCGAGCGCACGGGATACAGCGAAATACAGATCGGACAGATACTGGATGAACAGATCGACCGGTTTGACGATGAGAGGTTACAGAGCCCGATTGAGGCACCGCATGTACTTGGGATCGATGAAAAGCATCTCGGTCATAAGATGCGTGGTACGCTTGTTGATGTTCGGAGAGGCAAACTCCTCGATATGCTCGAAGACAACGAGCAGAAAACGATGGAAAACGCCATCCGACAGCTCAAAGACTGGGATACCAACATCAAGGTCGTCACAACTGATATGGCAAACCAGTATATCAAGTGGCTCAGGGTACTTCTTCCGAATGCGACGATCGTGATAGATAAATACCATGTCATTCAGGATATCGAGCGAAAGATCACCACAACCAAGAAGGTGCTGTATCAGTATCGCAAGAAGCTGATCGAGGGTATTGAAGACGTCTCCGAAAAGAACCGCCAGCTTGCAGTTCTCCGCATTGTCAACAATAACAAGCGCCTGTTCAACTTCAGCATGGAGCGGATCATGCGTGAAGCGGATACGGGAAAGCCCGAGAAGCTGAGTACGGTCATCGACGAATTCCCCGAGTTTCGTTTGCTGCACAACCTGCATTACACCATTGAGTACATGTACACGAAGCTCACACGAGCAGAGGCTGAAGAAGTCTGGGCAGAATGGGAAGACCTGCTCCCGCCGGACAACGCCAAAAAATATCGTGAATGGTGTGACCTGTATAGCGTAGATGAGGAATGCTTCGATGCTTTCCGGTCCTTCCAGCGTCGAGGTTTTCAGCAATACGAGGAATGTATCCTGAACTACTTCAACCCCGGTTGCCGAGAGACAAACGCTGTGACTGAAGGGTTGAACAGCCTTATCGAGAACATCAATATGGCCGGCAAGGGATATTCGTTCAAGAGGCTGCGAGGCAAAGCACTGTACGCTTCCCTGATACATCAGCGCATCACATACGGTATTGATGTGAAGTCTATTCCGAAGTGGAAGCCAGGTGTCATCAAGTTCCAGTCTTACTTTACGTCGGACTGGTTCAAAATGGGCGGAGACTCCAGCTTCAGCGGTGTCCAGAACGAGGACGTCGAATGTTTCACTTCGAACATCGAACCGTTCCAGTTGCCTGAGATCAGTCTCTTCGGAGACAACAGTTGGCTGTACAGCATTTTCTCCGCTGACTTTGTCCATACCGTCAACGATGAATATGCCGACATCAGGAACCTCATTGATGAACGACTTCAAAAATGGAGGCCGAGAAACTCGGAACTGCCGTGCCAGATTAACGAACCGAACATTCTGGAAGGAGCAGAAGAATGGTTCGTGGCAAACGGTGAGGAAGTATATGATGAAGACGGTTTCGACGACGATGAAGAATAAATAACATGACAGACCCCCGGGCGCAGGCTCGGGGGTTCTTTTAATCGTCTATGATTGGATGATCCGGGTCGTCCTCGTCTTCCACCTCAAACGTATCATCAGACTCTTCAGAGTCGGATCTTTTGAATGTCAGATGCTTCGGATCCGGAAGCGGCATGAAGGTGAGCTGTCCGATAATGTCCAGCGCCTCTGTGCCATGATATTTGTACACTATTTTCGGGTTCCGTTTGTACTGCATAAGCTGTTCTGCTAAAGACTTATGCAGGTCGTCTTCTGTAAGCGTACAGACATCGACGATATGTTGCAGATGGTCTTCGTCACAGGCATCCAAATCTATGACTCCGTACAAAACAGCTTTTTCCCAGCGACTCAGCTTCTTTCTTTTGTGGTAATTCCTGTCGGGATCGTATCCGTGGGTTCGATAGTATTCGAGGGCTTGTTCCCGCACACGTTCCAGCTTATCCGCACGTTTCTCTGCTGCGAGCGTCTGAACAAGCTCTAAAACCTCGATATCGCCCTTTTTACGGGCTTTTCGTTCGATGGCTACATATTCGTTCCCGTGGGTCTCTTCAAAGGGTATTTCGCCCCTCAGAATGGCTTTCTGACGGTCTGTGTACTCGTTGTTTTCGGGTCTTTTGCGTGAAATATAGGGCGCCCCTTCACGATGGTATGTGTACTTCCTTTTCTTGACCGGTATGCCGTTTTTCTTGTCAAGGTATTCCTGACGCCTACGCTGACGGAGGACTTCTTTATATTCGGCTTTTCGAGTTGCCCTGATTGGCTCAAATCGGTCAACGACATCCTGGCATCCAAGCCGCCGAGCTTTTTCAATCAGCCTGCCGAGGTCTTTTGTCGATACGTCATCTATCGGAATAATGTCATCGATAATTGCCTGTTGGATATCAGAAAACCGTTGCGACTGCGGAATGTAAGGACCCGTCTGCTCATGCGTGTTTTTATCACTATAAGACCCATAACGCTCCAAGCTTTTAGTATTTTGTCTCTCACGTCGCTCATCGATTTTACGCTGATAGACAGGGCGGATACGTTCTATGATTTCTGTGTCGCCGTTGGCCTGTGCAATCTTTAGGAGTGTGTACAGTGTTCCATGGCTTAATTCTTCTGCAGGCTTATCGCCGTTGATCGCAGCAAGCATCAGTTTTGAATATTTTGTAGTGGCTCCCATAGGTACACTCCTCCATAATATTACTGCCTTTAGTATAGACGAAGCCTTCATCTCCATCATCTCCAGCATTCTTTGCCAAAAAGAAAGGAGATACCCGTTCGGGATACCTCCAACCTTCTCTTACAGTATTGACTTTTCTATGTTCCTGAGAACTCCAGTCTATCTTATATAACCAAAGATATCCGGTAGAGGACATCCGTTTTTTGGATAAACAATTTGCCGTGACGGGAAACTTCCTGTCACGGCTTTCTTTTTCGCTACCTAAATGCAAAAACTATTGAGGCCGTTTTGCGCTTGTTTTATTTTTCTTTTTCCTCTAAACACTTGGTTGTTTTCATTGGTTGTATTTATCCTATTTTGTGCTATGATGATTAAAATCAAAAAGGAGGTTTTCCACCATGACTATAGACACAAACACAGTTGTCTCGATGACCGATGCGAATCAAAATTTTTCTAAAGTAGCCAGAATCGTGGATACACACGGGAAAGCGGTGATCTTTAAGAACAATGCTCCCCGTTATCTTGTAATTGAATTTCCAATCGCTGATAAGGTTGAAGCAGCCGCAACAGCAGATGTTCTTGCTTCATCCAGCAAAATGATGGATCTGTATGATGATGCATTTAGGGAGTTGGCGAAATGATCGTTCTCTCCAA
>CACXBN010000239.1 GCA_902765885.1 uncultured Ruminococcus sp.
GCGCCACACCCAGATGTGTCTCTCGACAGCGTGAACATTATATCACTGCAGTCATTCCGTGTCAAGATGCTTTTTGAATTTTGAGCACCGGTCTCCGACTCATCGACCATTTGTATCACTGCCGTCATTTCTCCACCGGAGACTGCTCATGAACTTTTTTCCGCTTATGCTCGCTGATCTTTCAAACCATATACTATCATATTCTTTTTTGAGCTTTTTTCTGAATCTTTTCTCGCGTATCTCCCTGAACCAGAACCTGACTGCTGAAGGAAGCGAAACGACAAGAGGCATGAAAAAGCCGAGATATATATTCTGAATCCCGTGGCCGTGTTCATGCATCTTCAGTTCCTCGGAATTATGCTTCGGAGAGATAAAGATATTGCCAAAGCTTACTCCCCATGAGATTTTTTCAAACTCAAAACAGATGTTCCATCCGTATTTTACTGGTCTGTTTCCCATTATCATTAGAACTGCGCCTGTAAACAGCCCCGTCAAAGCCATCGGCAATCCCCATGTATAAGTCAATATCAGATACACTGCCCTGCTCTTCGGCATGGAAAAAACAGGGTTTCTGCGGCATTTCAGTGCAAGTAAAATGTATAAAAGAACCGAAATAACCAGATATGCTGCAACAATGGTCATAGCCAGCTCCAAATTCCATCATCCCCCCGTTTTTATATATTTTATATCATACACGCACCCGTTGTCAAACATCTTACAAAACCGACCGTCTTTCCGGGCATTTTTTACCACAGGTCAGATATGTATTTCTATGTTTTGCAATCGGCTCTCACAATGAATTATTCTTGACATGAATTGCTTATTGTGATAGAATTTATCCGAAAGAAACTAAGCATGATTATGCTGTATTCACATAGTTATGCCAATTATTCAAAAAAATGCTGTTCATCAGCGGAATGGAGAAAAATATGGGACTTATCAGTGCTGGACTTAGTGCAATCAGCGGATCTCTTGCAGATCAATGGAAAGAGTTTTTCTATTGTGATTCTTTAGATTCACATACTCTTCTTGTAAGAGGACAGAAAAAAGCCGGAGGCAAAAAAGGCAGCGATAACATCATTTCAAATGGTTCAGGAATATCTGTCGCAGATGGCCAGTGCATGATCATCGTTGACCAGGGTAAGATAGTGGAATTCTGTGCAGAACCGGGTAATTTCACATATGACACATCTACTTCCCCGAGCATTTTTGCCGGAAATTTCGGTGAATCCATCGTTGCCACATTCAAGGACATGTGGGAAAGGTTCACATACGGAGGAGAGCCGGGTAAAGTTCAGAGAGTTTACTACTTCAATACAAAAGAACTTACCGACAACAAATTCGGAACGCCTAATCCGATTCCTTTCAGAATAGTAGACAGAAATATAGGCCTCGATATAGACCTTGCAGTACGCTGCTCCGGTATATATTCATATAAGATCACCAATCCGCTCCTGTTCTACACCAACGTAGCAGGAAACGTTGAATCAGCATATACTCGCGATCTTCTTGATTCACAGCTGAAAACAGAATTCATCAGCGCGCTTCAGCCTGCTTTCGGAAAGCTTTCGACACAGGGCCTGCGTCCTAGCGATCTTCCCGCACATGCTACAGAACTTGCTGATCTGATGAATGAAGAACTTACCCAGAAATGGGGAGAGCTCCGCGGACTTTCCGTTATATCGGTTGCACTTAATCCTATCACACTTTCCGAAGAAGACGCAGAACTCATCAAGACAGCTCAGAAGACAGCTATGATGAGAGATCCTACTATGGCCGCTGCTACAATGGTCAGTGCAAATGCAGATGCTATGAGAGATGCAGCCAAGAATCCCAACGGAGCAATGAATGGATTTATAGGCCTTGGAATGGCACAGAATGCAGGCGGCGCCATCAATGCTCAGTCGCTCTTCCAGATGGGACAGCAGCAGGCAGCAAACAACCCTGCTCCTCAGCAGCCGGCTCCGAACGGCTGGACATGTCCTGAATGCGGAACAGTAAACACAGGAAAGTTCTGCCAGGAATGCGGTGCAAAACAGCCGGTAGCTCCTAAAGCCGACACATGGTTCTGCCCTGAATGCGGAACCGAAAACACCGGAAAATTCTGCCAGGAATGCGGTCACAAGAGACCTGAAAATGCAGAACCCGCAAAATGCGCAAAATGCGGATGGGTTGTGGATGATCCTGCAAATCCTCCCAAATTCTGCCCTGAGTGCGGTAACAAGTTCTAATCGCTCATTCACATCATATGTTTTGCTACCCGGCGCCTGATGGTTCCGGGTAGTTATATAAAAAGACATCACCTATTTATTTGAATTCCGAAAAGGAACCTAAGTAAGGAGTACTAAATTGTCTAATCTTCTAGAATACAAATGCCCTTGCTGCGGAGGAGCCATTTCATTTGACAGTACACTTCAAAAAATGAAATGTCCCTACTGTGACACTGAGTTCGATGTGGAGACACTTCAGAACTATGACCAGGTATTGAATAACACAGCCGAAGAAACCATGCATTGGGACAGCAGTAACGCCGGCTCGGAGTGGAGTGTGGGAGAACAGGAAAACATGCGTGTATACGTGTGTAATTCCTGTGGAGGAACCATAATCGGTGATCTCAACACAGCAGCAACTTCATGTCCTTATTGCGGCAACCCTGTGGTTATGACCAACATGCTCGCGGGAAACCTGAAGCCTGACTACATCATCCCGTTCAGGCTCAATAAAGAAGCTGCCATTCAGGGACTAAAAAAGCATCTGACCGGAAAGCGGCTGCTGCCTAAAATATTCAAGGACGAGAATCACATTAATGAAATCAAAGGCATGTATGTACCCTTCTGGCTTTTCAGCACCGATGCGAATGCGAACATAAATTATGCGGCAACCAAATCGAGGACCTGGAGTGACAGAAACTATATATATACCGAAACATCTCATTATTCGGTGTACAGAGCAGGAAGTCTTTCCTTTGACAGTGTGCCCGTTGATGGCTCCGCAAAAATAGCCGATAATCTCATGCAGTCTATCGAACCGTTCAACATGTCGGATGCAGTAGACTTTCAAACTGCATATCTTGCGGGATACTTCGCTGATAAATACGATGTTGATCTTGATGCCTGCATAGACATAGCAAATGAAAGAATTAAAAGATCTACTGAAACGGCATTTGCCTCAACTGTAGTAGGCTACGAAAGCGTATTGCCTCAGAGCAGCAGCGTGAATTTCTCAAACGGAATAGCGAAATATGCACTTTATCCCGTTTGGTTTCTCAACACGACCTGGAACGGACAGCAATACTCCTTTGCAATGAACGGACAGACAGGTAAATTTGTAGGAGACCTCCCGGTCGATAAAGGCAAAGCAACCTGGATGACGTTCCTTATAGGTCTTATCTCCAGCGCTGCCATTTTCGGAATTGCCTGGGCTCTCAAGTACTTCGGTATACTTTAGGGGGTGAGGAAAATGACGAAAAAACTGGTATCGATATTTATTTCGCTCATTCTTGCAGTTTCCCTTGCCACATTGGTGTTCAGTGCAAATTATCCTACTCTCGTCATTGACGAATATGGCGTTCTTTCAGAGGAAGAAGCAGCTTCCCTTCTTGCATACTGCGAGGAAATAAGCGACAGGCACGAATGCACAGTGTCGGTAATTGTGAAGAACAGTGTGCCATATCACATAGTTTCATGGGCGGAAGATTTCTTCGACAACAACGGCTATGGGTACAACGGTACGGAAAACGGAGTCATGCTTGTTCTTGATATGACCGAACGCGACTGGTGGATCACAACAGCCGGAAACGGTCTCAGATATGTCACTGACGCCGCACTGTATAAGATCGAAGATGATTTTCTTGACGAACTTCATAATAATGGGTATTACGCAGGATTTCACAAATATGCCGAGATGGTTGACGGCTTTCTGACACTCGGAGAAAACGGCACTCCGTACGATAATGATGAAGGCAATCACGACCCGTATTTCGGACCTGACAGTTCTAACTATAATTATTACACAGAAAACAGCGGCACTAGAAATGCCACTCCATCCATCGGAATGATAGTGTTTTCACTTATCGCTGGTTTCATAATATCATTCATAGCAGTCGGAACCATGAAAGGAAAGCTCAAGACAGTCAGAGCTCAGACAGCTGCACACAATTATGTTGTCAATGACAGTCTCAACATTTACGACAGCAATGATACATATCTGTACAGCACCGTTTCCAAAGTAAGGCGAGAAACAGAGAGAAGCAGCGGTTCTCACGGTGGAGGCAGCAGTTTCCATTCGAGCTCATCCGGTGTATCACACGGTGGACACGGCGGAAAATTCTGATAAAAAAAAGGCGTTAACCGCCTTTTTTTTGTTTCATAAGAGACTCTATTTGTTCAGCATATCTTACTGTTTCCATAGCATCTCTTGCATATTTGTCAGCACCGATCGAGTCTGCATATTCCTGTGTGAGGACTGCGCCGCCGACGACGACTTTGCACCAGGGTGCTTCTTTTTTTATCAGCCTTATGGTTTCCGCCATTGCCGGAACAGTTGTGGTCATGAGTGCCGACAGCCCGACAACCGGTGCATGAAGCTTTTTGGCGGTTTCGACTATTACCTCTGGCTTCACGTCACGTCCGAGATCCGTGACCCTGAATCCATAATTTTCAAGCAGCAGCTTGACTATGTTTTTCCCTATGTCATGGATATCTCCGCGCACAGTTGCTATAACAAAATCCATTTTACCGGCAGCATCTTTGTCTGTCGATTTAAGCATTTCCCTTTTTATCACTTCAAATGCGGCTTTTGCAGCTTCCGCACTCATAAGCAGCTGTGGAAGAAATATCTTTTTGTCTTCAAATCCCTTGCCTACTGAGTCAAGTGCCGGGATAATGTCTGACTGAACTATTTCCAGAGGATCAGTTATCAGAACAAGCTGTTCCGTAATGGCTGCAGCTTCTGATTTCATTCCCTTTGTTATTGCGTCGTACAGTCCTTCAGCTGAATTGCTGTTTGCCTTCTCTGTCTTTACCGGCTCCGTAACGGCAGAAAGCTGAACTGAGGAGGCGAATCCGATATATTTCTCACAGTTATCGTCGAGACCCGCCAATACCATATAGGTTCTGTATGCTTTCATCATTTCGTTCGAATACGGATTCATTATTGCGGCCGAAAGACCTTTTGTCAGAGCCATGGTAAAATATGTGGCATTTATCATGTCCCTTACCGGAAGGCCGAATGAAACGTTGGAGATTCCGAGGGATGTATGACATCCAAGGTCCTTCCTAATGGCCTCAACCGTACTGAGCGTGACATCGGCAGCATTTTTGTCTGCGCTCACCGTAAGTGCTAGCGGATCGAATATGATGTCTTTTTTCTCAATTCCGTACTCTGAAGCGGTTTTGAGTATTTTTTTTGCAATCTCAACTCTTTTCTCGGATGTATCCGGGATGCCGTTTTCATCCAAAGTCAGGGCTATTACCACTCCGCCGTATTTTTTGGCTATCGGGAAAATACTCCTCATTGACTCTTCTTTTCCGTTAACCGAATTGATCAGCGGCTTTCCGTTATACCGCCTGACTGCGGATTCCATTGCAGAATAGTTTGCGGTATCTATCTGGAGCGGCAGGTCACACACCGACTGGAGTTCACAAACGGCACGGGTGAGGAATCCTACTTCATCGATCTCCGGCAGTCCTACATTGACATCAAGAACATCGACACCGCATTCCTGCTGCCTGATGCCTTCCTTGAGTATATATCCGATGTCGTTGTTTCTGATAGCCTCTTTAAAAGCCTTTTTTCCGGTAGGATTAATCCTCTCTCCGATAAGTAGCGGTTTATCACCGAATGAGATCGCATGAGTATATGATGAAATGACCGTTTCACATTTACTTTTATTGTCTGACGGACATATTCCGTTTTTGATACAGGCAAGAGCTCTTATGTATTCAGGTGTCGTGCCGCAGCATCCGCCTGCAACTTTAATTCCCATCTGCATCATGCCTGCTACAGACTCGGAAAACTTATCCGGCATGACGTCATATACGGTTTTTCCGTTTTCAACCTTTGGCATTCCCGCATTCGGTTTGAATATCACGGGAACAGACGCATATTTAAGATATTCTCTTACTACAGGTTCCAGTGCATCAGGTCCGAATGAGCAGTTGACGCCGATTGCGTCTGCTCCCATACCCTCAAGCATTGCAACCATGCTGTGGGGATCAGCTCCGGTCATGAGTTTCCCGTCGCTCCCGTATGCGTTCGTTACAAATACAGGCAGATTTGAGTTTTCCTTTGCTGCAAGGAGAGCAGCTTTGGTTTCATATGAGTCGTTCATGGTTTCAATAAAAATCAGATCCACTCCGTACTTGACTCCTGCTCTGACCGTCTCACTGAAAACGCTTACGGCTTCCTCAAAGTCCAAATCACCGAATGGAGCAAGAAGCTTTCCTGTCGGACCTATATCGAGAGCGATATATTTTTCCCGGCTGCCCTGAGATCTCTTTTTTGCTTCTTTTGCATTGCCTACCGCAGAACAAATGATTTTATCGAGAGTTTCAGAATCGAATTTCAGTCTGTTTGCTCCGAAAGTATTTGTAAGAACTATATTGCTCCCGGCATTATAATATTCAGTGTGAATTTCAGTAATATCCGAGGGGTGTGTGATATTCCACAGTTCCGGAAATTCACCTGATCCGAGTCCTCTCTCCTGAAGCAGCGTCCCCATTCCCCCGTCAAGTAAAACGATATTATTCTTAATATATTCCTTAATGTTCAAAGTCCGCCTCCTGAACATTATTATGTTCCGACCATTCTGTTTCCGTTCCCAGTTCTTTTAAGAAACCTATTAAGTATTCATGCCTGCGCTCCGCTTCAGCTTTGCCTTCTGCCGTGTTCATTTTATCACGAAGAGTTAGAAGCTTTTCATGAAAATGATTGACGGAGTCAGAAATCGTGCGGCCATGCTTTCCGCCATAGGCGAATGTTCTCGCTATTCCCACAGCTCCTACAGCATCCAGTCTGTCTGCATCCTGTACTATTTTACCTTCCACGGACGAGGGGATCTTTCCTTTGTTTTTGCTGAATGAAACGGAGTTGATCACTTCGCATATCCTGTTGATCTTGTCCTCGGGAAGAGATTCCGAGCACATAAACCTTCTGGCATTTTCATTATTCTCTGTATCAAAATTTTTGTAATCATCGGCATCGTGCAAAAGGGATGCCATGGAAACAATCAGAATATCGCTGTCTTCATGATGCCCTGCAATTCTGACAGCATTGGCATATACTCTCATCGAGTGGTCAAAATCATGACCGTCGCTGTTATCAGAAAAAAGATTTCTTATATACTCTATTGCATCGTCAGTCAGTTTTTTTATATCAGTCATTTATCCTGTAAGTGCAGTTCAACAGACTGCATCCCTCGCACTTTCCCGTTTTTTCACCGTCATCCCCGCATTTTTCGATACCCATAATGGCAGTGACCGATTTGCTCGGAGACATCATCAGGCTTTCGTTGAGTGTCAGCCCTATTTTTCTCTGACAGTCAAGCATCCTGAATATATCCCTCTGATATCCTATATCAAAATCTCCGTATCCCGGACTGAACCTGTCTGTTGTATATTGATATTTTTTGCGCATATCATTTTCGAATTCGTCGCAAAGCGCCTCGATACGTTCGTTTCCGAGAGCCTCATATATCAGTGACTTCAGAGGAGAAACGCTTCCGTATCTGATGATCTTTCTGTCAATCCACATTCCGACCGTCGCCGCGAACACTATAGCCTTTGACGAGTTTTTCAGCCTTCTTTTAAGAAGTCCGGAGTCCGATCTGAGGTTTTCAAGCATAATGCAGTTATCGGAATAATCAATATCAACCGAACGGTAACAGATCTTGAATGTCAGTTTACCTTCCGCATCTTTGATTATTTCATCTACCTCGGACAAAAACTCGTATGAGGGTTCGCTCTTTCCAAGTCCCGAGTATCTGAAAAGCTCTCCTATATCTACCGGTGGCAGTGAGGCGTACTCTTTTAGATATATAATGCTGCTCATTTTATAATAGTTGAAATATTGCTCATGATCTTTTCGGCAACTTCCGGTTTATTCATTGAGTAAACATGAACATTCTTAATTCCATTGGCATACAGGTCTATAATCTGATCAGTTGCGTATATTATTCCTGCCTGCATCATGGTTTCATCTGAATATCCGAATTTGTCAACAAGAGTTTTAAACCTCTGAGGCATGAAAGAACCCGACAGTTTTATGGCTCTTTCCACTTGTTTTGCGCTTGTTATCGGCATTATTCCCGGCATAATGGGAACATTAATTCCCGCTTCTCTTATCTTATACATGAAGTTGAAGAAAAGATTGTTGTCAAAGAACATCTGTGTCGTCAGAAAATCACAGCCTGCATCTACTTTCGCTTTCAGAAATGCAATGTCTTCTTCTTGATTCAGGCTCTCGGGATGCACCTCCGGGTAGCATGCCCCGCCTATGCACATGTCAGAACAAATATCTCTTATATCGGCTATAAGATCCGTCGCATGTCTGTAATCCCATTTTGATCTGTCGCCCTTTTCGAGCTCGGGAGTAAGGTCTCCCCTCAGAGCCATTATGTTCTCTATGCCGGATTCCTTGAATTTCCTGATCTTCTCCCTGACCGATTCTCTGCTTGATGAAACGCATGTAAGGTGCGCAAGAGACGGCACACCGTATTCTTTCATGATTTTTCTTGCTATGTCAAGAGTATATCTGCTTGTCCCCCCACCTGCTCCGTAAGTCACGCTTATAAATGCAGGTTTGAGTTTTGATATATCATGTACGGCATTTTTTACACTTTCAAACGCGTATTCGGTTTTAGGAGGAAAAACCTCGAAAGAAATGGAAAATCCATTTTTCATTAAAATATCCTTGATTTTCATGTTTCACCAAACTCGGCCTTTGCCTTTACCTTCATTCAAAACATATTTGTATTATTATACATCAATTACGTATAAACAATCAACATGACTGCGGATTTTTTGATGATTTGATATATTTCAGTTATCTGAGACGACAAAAAGCAATAACAGCCTTTGAGCACAAGCGATTCTGCTCAAAGGCTGTCGGTTTCAATTATTTCTGATCACACAGGTACTGCAGCGGAATATGATATGTGGTTTCGTATATTTCCTTCCATACTCTGGAGTTCTCTTCCATCATCTTGTTGACTTTATCGCGATATGAAAGAGATTCGTCAGGATAGATGGGCTCACCCACATGAACCGTATATTCCTGGATAAAATATCCGTCTTCACCGACTATGTCTGAATCCTGCATAGTTATAAAGCATGGCAGGACAGGAACATTGGCTTTGGCTGCAATCGTATATGCTCCGCTCTTAAGCGGTTTTGGCTTGCGGTAATTCCACCACATGCTCTGTTCCGGATAGATCAGAATGAAGTTTCCCTCTCTCAGAAGATCATCTGTGGCTTTCATGAATTTTTTGAGAGTGGTGTGATTCGACGACAAAGGCAAGGTGTTGCAGTGCCTCATCAAAAACCCGTAGAATCCCGGGAAGGATGTATAGTTTCCTTCCTTTATTACTCTGTAAAACTGTCTTTTAGGCTGTTCAGCGGCCTCATATGCCAGCTGCATTGCAAAACTGTCAAAAGCATGAAAATGGTTGCATGTAATTACAGCCCCTGATTTCAGGTTCTTAAAGTTTTCAATTCCGACATATTCCTTTATAATGAGCTTTTTCTCATCTATCAGAGAATTAACATATCTTCTGGCCAGCATAAATGCCGCCTTTGATTTCATCCATTCTCCTATCCCTCTGTGATAATAATCTATCTCATCAGGGAACAACTCGCGTCCGGGAGGATCTGCTTCCACATCTTCGTCAAACCTTCCGGCCTTTTCATACTCCTCGATTTTTGCAAGAACGTCTACCCTGTCCTTTGCTCTTTTCTCCTTGTTAAGCATTTTGACAAAGTTATCCTCTCTGTTTATTTCGCCTAACACAAGCGGAACCAGATTGTCTTCAATATGGGAATCACGCTCACGCTGTTCATCGGTATATGATTCAAGTTCTTTTATCAGTTCGGGGTATGCAGGTGTTTTTTCTGCGTATTTCCAGAAAACATCCCCGTATTTGCAATCCCTGTAATGCCACGGCTTGCTTGTCATATTGTAATGAATCACAAATGCTTCTTCAATCGGATAAGGGACTTCTCCGAACACGGTTGTATTCCAGCGTAAGTCAAGCCAGTAAATGTGATCCTTGCATATAACATTAAGATAATCTTCATCCTGGGTTACGATAAAGCAGTATGTGTGAAGATATTCGATGAACTTATCAAGGACAAATTTCATCCTGAACATGTCGCAGTTTATAAGCAGGACACCTGCCTGAAGGTAATTGTATCTCGAAATACCCACAACCTTCTCGGGATACTGTCCAAAAAGATCTACCTGAACAAATGCCTGATCGTGGCACGCGCCGACATATGCGTCCCTGATATTTGTGTTATACAGTTTTGAGATGTCACCCTGCACTACCGTATCGCCGTCGATATATATTGCCTTGTCATATTCAGGAAACATTTCCGCAATAAAGAACCTGAAATATGTGGTCATGTTATAGTAATCACGAATCGGAAGTCTGTTGACTATCTTTCCGAGAAATTCGGAAACGTCAATAAAGGAAATTGAAAAATTATCATTCTCAATCTCTTTGATCTGCTTCTGTGTAGCGGGTTTAACCGAATTGTGCAGTATATGAATATTATAATAATAGTCTTTGGATGCGTTTTGCATCATCGAATAAAGTGATACGGTAACAAACTTTACATATCCGTCATCGCAGGCGTAAAAAATAGGAATAATGGGTTTGTTCATCGGTGTTCCTCGCGTTTGAATTTTTCTCTCTGATATATGTACTCATAAAGGATATCATCAAAAACATAATATCTGAATTTTTTATGGACCTTGCTGACATCCCACTGCTTTATGTTTTCAGTATGCGGGTAAGGCAGCCAGAATAGTCTCTTGGAAAAATGCCTTACAACCGTGTGCTTATGTAAAAACTTTTGGTCATTGAATCTTTGCGGAAGCATTTTCTTCTTGCTCGTTGATCTGAACAATGCGCTCTGATCCGCAAACAGAAGCTTTTTGTTTCTCAGTTGGTCGACTGCTTTTTCAAAGACATGGTTTTCTTTCATTTTGACCATGTTGAAAAGAAGGACTCCGGCGTTTATATAATCCGGTCTCAGCAGATATTTTCCGTAGTGGTCCCGCGCTGCGGCGTATTCGTATTCGGAAACATCTATGTCGTAAAGCAGATGTATATCGCGGTTAAACATGATGTCGGCATCAAGATACAGCAGTTTATCCGGCATTCCGTCTACCTTGTCAGCGAGAAGCCTGATCAAAGTATATGGAGAACAATATGCGCTTTCATTAGGACATCCGTCAAAAGCATCATGATATTCTTTTGTAACATCAATCTTGATGACTTTATTGTCCTCGTTATATGATTTCATTATGTTTTCGTAGAAATCTATCTGAGCATCCGTGACCGGAACATATTTCGGATCTATATGTGATACATCCATAGTGAAAACATAAAAAGCAAAGGGTTCTCTTGACTCTGTCCTTTTGACGATGGAGAGCGAACAGGTGAGCATTCCGTCAAAGACCTTGTCATTTCCGCAAAAAAGAATATTGACCATTTTATTGTTCTCTTTTAATGTATTTGATATATTCTACATCTGATTTCTCTGCCCGGCTGCACATCGTATCATACACCCGGTCTCTGATATCTTTTCTCTGCTCTGCCGGAGGAAGGTCGCTGTTTAAGTAAAAAGGTCCGTCAACATACGTCACTACCCTTGGGCTCTTGAAAAACTTTCTTTTCCTGTATGTATTCGTAAAACAGAATACCGGTTTTTCTAACTTCTGCGGATATCCGAAAGACACATCGCCAAACGGTCTGATTTTCGTATAATAAGGCCATATATGTGCCTCGGGGTATATGACAACCGCGCACCCCTTATCAATTCTTGATTTTATTGCCCCTAGGAAATTACGGTACGCCTTGGTGTTTGAAGGAAGAGGGAGTGCACCCATCTTCTCCACGTACTTGCCCAGCCCAGGCATCGAAACATTGTTCGGATGGACAATTATGTAATTGGTCTTTGGCTGGTTGATAATATTTGGAATAAAAGGATCTCCCACCTGCTGAGTATGATTTCCGTATAAAAAGTATCCGCCTTTGACTTTTCTGAAATTCTTTTTGCCTATGGTTTTTTGCCCCAGAATGATCTTAGAGTACAGAAATGCTATCGGCATAGCTACTATTCTGTACCAAAAAAAATGAATCAGTCTCCCTTTTAGGGAATCATCGCAGTAAACATAGGTTTCATCGATCGTTCTCGGAGTTATATCATCGGAGGAAAACTCATCGTTTAGCTCATCACTGTAGTATATGACCTTCTGCTCTTTCACGTTTCCTCCAAATGACAACATATATGTAGGTTTCATTATACGGGAAAACACAGGAAAAATCAACCTGAACAGGTTTTTATTTGTCGTATTGTAAAATATAATCAAATAACACAACATTGTGATTA
>CACXBN010000240.1 GCA_902765885.1 uncultured Ruminococcus sp.
GGAGGTGAAGGCATAATGGCGATTACCATTCCATTTAGCAGGATTGACAAATATATCGTCCGGGCGCAGCTCAGACAGCCTTTGCATGTGGGAAGCACTGAGAAAGGTAATGGTGATGTGCTGGTGGATCCGATAGATGGACAGCCTTTTGTCCAGGCCTCCGGTATTGCAGGTGTTTTTCGCAAGTGTTATGAAGAGTGCTTTGCAAATCAACAGGAAGCAATGAATCTTTTTGGAAACAGCGATCAGATGGCAGGAAGGATTCGTATTACAGATGGACGCTTTCTGGAAGAGCATACTGCGTTACGTACAGAATTACGTCCTCGAATCCGTATTAATCCTGTTACTGGAACCAGCGCTGCTGCCAAAGGGGCAGGGAGTGATGCGACTTCCGGTCAAAAGTTTGAAACAGAGTATGTCGGAGCAGGGGCGAAAATAGAATTCCGTGTATATGTATATGGCGGGCAAGATGATTTTGATAAGATTGGTAACAAGAAAGCATCAGAAAGTGCAGATTCCATACAGTACAGGGAAAATGAAATGACGGAACAGGACCGCATTGAGAGTGTTTTTGCGCTTATTCATGCAGGACATGTTCAGCTTGGCGGACAAAAAAGCAATGGATGTGGGTCCATGGAAATTTCAGAGCTTCTACATCACAGATTTAATCTGTTCTCCAAAGAAGGGAGGAGTGAATGGGCGCAGGAAGGCCCTCATGACAATCTTACCTATCAAAATCGTGTGCCTTATTTAGAAAAGCTTCTAGAGCGTCTTGATTATGCTGCGCGCGCATACACTATCACGCTGCAGGGAAGGACAGAAGGGACCCTTCTTGTGAAGGCAATCGCCCTTACTGCAGAACAGACAGCAGGTTTTATCGTAAAGGGGGAAAAGGAACCTGATTACATCAACATGCAGAACGCCAGGAGAAAATATATCATCCCTGGAAGTTCTGTAAAGGGCGCTGTGCGAGCGCAGATTGAGAGGATTGCCGGTTATCTTGAACATCAGAAGAATTATTCGAGTACTATAAAGGACAGTGCTGGAAGTTATGATAGAGAACGACTGCTGAATGAACTATTTGGCAGAGTTGGAAAGAAGAAGGACACCGGCTCCGCCGGCAATCTTCGCTTTTATGATGTACTTGTAGAAAAAATCCCGGAACATTCTCAGGAAGTTATTTCCAATCGAATCCATATTGATCGATTTACGGGAGGAGTTATGAACACAGGGCTCTTCCGGGAACAGGCGGTTCACGGAAGCCTTCAGATTGAGGCCGCTGTTATGAATCGCAGAGGCGGTATGAAAAATAATTCAGAGGCGGATCGAGCCTGTGGGATACTCGTTCTGGCGATGCGCGACCTTGCGCTTGGAATGTATAATCTCGGGAGCGGGTACAGTGTTGGAAGAGGATTTTTGTGCGCAGAGTCATTGACAGTTCAGCGAGCAGACGGAGCAATAGCAACAATCACATTCAGCTACGATTCCCAATCTGACCAAAGAGAGCCGAAGACGTATTCTGATACCGATTCAGATGCCGTGAAACCGGTCAGAATGATTCTGGAAGATCCTCACAGAATCATGAATCGTTGCCTTAGAGCATTAAGGGAGATGCAGAGTGAGATTAACACATCGGGAGACACCGATTTCTGTGTAGGAAAGGAGGAGGTATGAAACAGGTTGTAAATGTGCCCGGGCAGAAATGGAATGGATTCATAGATCCTGATGCCGGGTACGAATATGCACTGGTATATATGTACAGTGAGATGTGCCTTCTCCCGATTTATAAATGGAAGAACGTAGATATCGAGGAATGTCTGGAAGCGCGGCTATTCGGCCCTCAAGGTGAACTCCATTTGTTCCGCCAGGGGGATGAGCTTATTGCTTCTGCAATTAGTGAAGTTGGAAAAGAAGATATTGAAAAAGTACCTGCAAACGCTGAAATCTGTGTATATGATGCGATTGACCGCATTTACCTAATTCGGAAAAGTTGCAGGGCACAGGTGTCCGGTCGCAGCAAAGTCATTGTACGCGAGTATATTTCCTATGACGGTGACGGGCAAGCACTTACGGCAAGGACCAGGCTTGTAGACCTGCGGTGACGGGAGGTGTTTTAAATGCTTAATCAAAATAACAGAAAGGGGAATGGCGGAAACAACCGCGGGAACACCAGGAACGACTGGGGATACCAGGAAGCCGCACCTGTTTTCGCGCCGTACAACTTTGTAGAATTCCCCAGAAATCCTGCATATATCAAGGATGAGGCAGAAATCATCGGACATAATGTCATGGCTGGAAATGCAGAGGATGGCGAAGAATTGTTTTCTGGTGAGATTAGTTATACCCTGGAAGCGATGACACCGGTTTTTATCGATGACGGAACGAAAGAGCACCGTTTCTGTAGAAATGCAGAGGGTAAATGCATCATTCCGGGCAGTACGATGCGAGGCTTGATTCGGAGTCATGCCGCTGTTCTTGGATTGGGTAACGTACGCGATGATATCGATGAATATTCTCTGATGTATAGAAATGTCGCTGCTGGCCTCGATAAAAAAAGATATAATGACATTTTAGGGGCTTCCATCATCAAAATGCAGAATACTCAGGGAAAAGAATACACTCTAAGTATCTTGAAAAATGTCCGCGCGGGATACATTGAAAAAACGGATAAAGGGAAGTTTGTTATTTACAGGACTGAGATGGATCCCATTGATGGGAAAGGATATGCAATTGATCCCAAGCTTGGGGAAATGAATTACTATACAGTCAGTGAGCGGATTATTATTGAACAGTATCTCTCCAAGCAGGCAAAGTACCGGGATGCTCCAGATCAATTTCCCTTCAGCTTCCTGATTCCCGGAATAAAAGATGAGATGATGAATCAGACAAAGCACTTTAGGGAAGAGTACGATAGAAGAGGAAATCTATTCTATAAAGGAGCAGCCAATGATTCGTATATTCCGTATCATAAACCGATTGCATATAAGCTAAATGGCAACAGAAATATCAGCGCGATAAAGTCGGAGGACGAAGCGGGGGAAAAGAACGGATTCAGACGTGGGGAATTGGTCAGTACGGGTTTTATGCAGAAGAAAAAAGTGATTTATGTTATCCCGGAAATTGATCATTCGGAAGAAGACGGATCAGCAAGGATTGCTGTGGAATTATCAGATGCAGATGTCCGGGATTTCAGAATCGACTACAAAAGGCGCGAGAACAGCATTGCCCTTTTGAAAAAAAATCCTTACCGGAAAAACGAGAAGAAGGTAAGAGAGTATAAGTCGTTTTTTGATCTTCCGAGGGAAACAGGTAAAAAAGGACGTAAACCGGTTTTCTATATATTGCTCGGTGGGCGCTGTTATTTTGGATTTACTCCCAGACTTCGTCTCTTTTATGACCACACGGTTTCTGAAGGGATTGGTAAAAAACACGTAAAAGGAAAAATTGATTTAGTAAAGGCGATTTTTGGTTATACGAAGACCGAGGTAAACGGAAGGGATTCCGCTGAAAAGGAAGAAATGAATGCGAGAAAAACCCGCGTTTCTTTTACTGATGCTGTGCAGGAAGAGAATAAGAAAGAACTGCCGGTCAGATACCTGACGCTTTCGGAGCCTCGTCCAACGGATTGTCTCAATTATCTGAAACAGTCGAAGAATGGGATTACTTATAATAGTGATGGAATGGAACTCCGTGGAGCAAAGCAATATTGGCTTCACAAAGAAGCAGATCCCGGAGCCGGACCGGATAGTTATAATGATAAGCTGGATTCTGTAATTAACCCCTTGGATAAGGACAGCAGGTTTCGGGGAAAGATTCGTTTCAAAAACCTCCGTAAGTATGAACTGGGTCTGCTATTATGGTCTATCCGTCTGGAAAAGGATTCATGGATGAATCTGGGAAAGGCAAAAGCATATGGATATGGCGCAATGCGGCTCGTGTCCCTTTCTGCTCGGAACATTGATTTTGGAAAAGCCTATGGTATTTCCGCAATAGATGATACGACAATGGAAGAAACAGATGTTTTTGCTTCCCTTTTCGATAATCCATACAAGAATCTCAGTGTAGATGAGATGATTGATTCGTACAAGAGCTTTATCAAAAAATATAATGGGAACCTCGACATTGAACGACTTCAGATGATTCAGGACTTCTTTGCCATGAAAGATTCCAGACAGATTCCTGAGATTGGTGTAACAAAATATATGACACTGACGGAGTTCCAGGATCAAACCAGAACCAAAACACCACTCCCATTGCCCGGGGAAGTTCTCAAATCTAACCTGGGAAATAATTTTTCTCAGATAGGAATATCTGATGATTCAAAGCCGGGTAATACTAGCGCGGGTGTACCTTCGACAGGAGATAAACGCAAGCTGAATGAGAAGATTGACAAGATTGTCTTTATTGCGGGATACCCCCTGTCTGATGTGCAAAAACAAAAGCTTGAGGAAATGACAGGTCTTACAGCAGTGCATGTTAAGGAGTGGCCAAACGACGAGAATGTTACCAGGTTATCCAGGAAATACAGCGGTATCGCATTTCCTAGCAATGCCTATCCACGTTTAGTGGAGATTTCTAAGCGCTTTTGCGATAAGGTTTTTAAGGCGAAAAAAACAGGACGTCTAGATGATGGTTGGACGGACATGTGATAGATACTTTTGTTGGTCTATTTGATCTTTGTTTGTGAGTATCTATTCACAAAGGCAATAGATAAATCATCGTTTAGATCAATCAGTTTCAACTGCTTGTATGTGATTATTTGTGAAAAGTACAATAGTTAATATTACAATTGATATATATTAGCAAGTTTTCA
>CACXBN010000241.1 GCA_902765885.1 uncultured Ruminococcus sp.
AGGCAAAAACACCGTTCTTGTGGAACACGGCAAAATATGCATCACCGACGCTGACTGTCCTGATAAAGTTTGCGTTAAGACCGGCTGGGCAAGATCCGGAATGCCTGTCGTATGTCTGCCGCATAAAGTCGTTATAGAACTTACTGCAATAAGTGAGGAAATAGATTCGGTATCAAAATGAAAAATACTGGTATAAAAAGATTGTGCATCGATGCACTGTTCGCGTCTGTTGCACTGATAATATTCGTTATCGAGCTTCAGATTCCGAACCTCACTCCGATACCCGGAATAAAACTCGGACTGGCAAATATAGTTATTCTTCTTTCATTATATCTGATGGGACCGGTTGATGCACTTGCAATCCAGCTAGCAAGGATATTGCTTGGCTGTCTGATAACGGGTAACATGGTCAGTTTGGCTTATTCCCTGACCGGCGGAATGCTGTGTCTCGCTGTTATGATCATTCTGAAAAAATTTCTTAATGAAAACCAAATTTGGGCTTGCAGTGCGGCAGGGGCTATTTTTCATAACATCGGACAAATCATTGTGGCTATAGTAATGACGTCAGTCATTCAGGTAGTTTATTATCTCCCGATTCTGGTTGCCTCCGGAATTATTGCCGGACTGTTAACCGGAATATCTTCCCAGCAGCTCGTGAAACAGATGAAAAAACACAATTTTTGGAAAATATAGATGGAGTATGTATGAGCATGTTTCTTGACAGAGATGATTTTGAAGAACCCGTTTGTCTCCTTGATATGGATAAAAATTCGAATGTTACTCCGGTTCCGCAAAAACGGATCATGGAAAAACTTGATGAATACATGAGCAGGCGCGATTATCCTGGAGTTGAAAGACATCTGAAATACTGGCTTGAAGAAGCGCGCCATGGTAATGATCTCAGAGGGGAACTTACTATCAGAAATGAACTGATAGGCCATTACCGCAAAGTTTCAGACAGAGACAAAGCATATCTGCACGGGGACGAGGCAATTAAACTTCTTGAAAAGCTTAATCTTCAGAACAGCATAAGCGGGGGGACAACATATATAAACCTTGGCACTGCGGCCAATTCTTTCGGTGACAATGAAAAAGCTCTTGAACTCTTTGAGAAGGCTAAAGACATATATGAATCCACCGACAATGTTTCCCCTTCTCTTCTTGGAGGGCTTTACAATAACATGGGGCTTACTCTTAATGACCTGAAGAGATTTGACGAGGCCCTGGAAATGTACGGTAAAGCAATAAACATTATGGACAGCATTCCTGAAGGCAGTCTTGAAGCAGCTGTTTCATATCTTAACATGGCAAACACTTTGGAAGAAAAGCTGGGCATTGAAAATGCCGAAGCAAAAATATTCAGCTTTCTCGACAAAGCATACGATCTGCTTTTGTCAGACAGAGCGCCAAGAGACGGATATTACGCGTATGTATGCGAAAAATGCGCACCGACTTTTCAGTATTACGGTTATTTTGCAGCATATCAGGAATTAAAAAAACTTGCCGAGGAAATATATGAAAGGCCTTGAAATATCGAAAAAATACTTTGAAGAATTCGGAGAAAAGATCATCAGGGATAATTTCAGTGATATTCTTCCGTTTTTAGCGTGCGGACTCACGGGAAGCGGTTCAGAATGTTTCGGATATGATGACGATATCTCACGTGATCATGACTTTGAACCTGGTTTCTGTATTTTCATTCCTGATGAATCGGTGGTTGACAGGAAGACGGCTTTCAGACTTGAAAGAGCATATGCGCAGCTGCCTAAGGAATTTATGGGGGTAAAAAGGCAGCTGATGGCCCCCGTCGGCGGTCAAAGACACGGAGTTTTCAGAATAAACGAGTATTATGCGGAAAAACTGGGAGCACCGGACTGCAGATTTGATATAAAAGAGTGGTTTACGCTTCCGGAAGAGGCTCTCGCGGAATCGGTAAACGGCGAAATCTTCTTCGATAATTACGGGCTGATCACAGATATAAGAAAAAGGATCTCATTCTATCCCTCAGATATTAAAATGAAAAAACTTGCAGGGCACCTTCTCTTGATGGCACAGTCCGGACAATATAATTACAGCAGATGTATGGCCCACGGAGAAACTGGTGCAGCTCAGCTCTCACTGTTTGAATTTGCCAAATCGGCAATTTCCACAGTATTTCTTCTGAACGGCAAATATAAACCATTTTACAAATGGTCATTCAGAGCACTAAGAAGTCTTGAAATACTGCCCAGAGCAGCAGACTACCTTGAATTCCTCATATCTTCCGACAACAGCAAGGAAAACACCGAAAACAAACAGGTAATAATAGAAACCACGGCCTCCGAAATTATAGATGAATTAATGAGGCAAAATCTGACATCCGCGATTTGCGGGGATTTGGAAAAACACGCTTATTCAGTAAATGATAAAATAGAAAATGCAGAAATCAGAAACATGCACATTCTTTCTGCAGTCTGAGGAGGAAAAATGGACATATACGGACTTCAAAAGATGACGCTTCTCGATTACCCGGGACATGTCGCCTGCACGGTATTCACAGGCGGCTGTGACTTCAGATGTCCCTTCTGTCATAATTTTGAGCTTGCCGAAAGAACCTGCGAGCCAATAATGAATGAAACGGAACTCCTGAAATTTTTAGATAAAAGAAGAGGTCTTCTCGACGGAGTTGCTTTCACCGGCGGTGAACCACTTATGGACAAGGGACTTCCCGAACTGATAAGAACGATCCGGAGCAAAGGATTTCTTATTAAACTTGACACAAACGGATACCACCCTGATGCGCTCAACTCTCTAATCAATGAAAAACTCGTCGACTACATCGCTATGGATATAAAAAATTCACCCCAAAAATATCCATTAACCTGCGGAGTAAAGAAAATCAACCTGGATACCATACAAAGAAGTATCAAAATAATTATGGACTCGGGGTGTGATTATGAGTTCCGTACAACCGTGATACATGAGTTTCACAAAACCGATGATTTTATAAAAATAGGAGAGATGATAAAGGGGGCAGATAAATTTTTTATTCAGCCATTTACCGACAGAGACACAGTTCCGACAAAGGAACTTTCTGCTCCGCTTAAGGAAGAAATACAGCAGTTTGTTGAAATCATGAAACAATATGTGAAAAAGACAGAAGTGCGATCGATGGAATAGGCAAAACGAGACCTTTCACAATGAGAAAGGCCTCGTTTTTGATTTTCTTAAACACTGTTCGGAGCTTCAAAAACACAAGATATAGTTTTTTTGTAAATTTTTCACACTATATATTGACAATATATGACCGGGTGGTTATAATATAAAACGTCGCGATGACATAACATTTTTATATATAAATAACAAGGAGCAAAGACATGTATCAGGTTGTAAAGCGTGACGGAAAGCTTGTTGATTTCAATATCAAAAAAATAAGCGCCGCCATAACCAAGGCCTTTGAAGCCATGCAGAAGCAGTATCACCCAAGCGTAATTGATATGATCGCTCTTCATGCTACGGCTGACTTTGAAAGCAAAATCAAAGATGACAAAATCACCGTGGAAGAGATTCAGGACAGTGTTGAAAAAGTACTTTCCGAATCAGGATACGCCGATGTTGCTAAGTCATATATTCTCTATCGTAAGCAGAGAGAGAAAGTGCGCAATATCAATTCTACCCTTCTCAATTACAAGGACCTCGTCAATGACTATCTTAAACTTAACGACTGGCGTGTTAAAGAGAACTCAACGGTCACATATTCCGTTGGCGGACTTATTCTTTCCAACTCAAGCGCTATTACCGCAAACTACTGGCTTAGCGAAGTTTATGACTCAGAGATCGCAGACGCGCACCGCAATGCAGATATTCATATCCATGACCTCGGCATGCTGACCGGTTACTGCGCAGGGTGGAGTCTGAAACAGCTTATCCAGGAAGGTCTCGGCGGAGTAACGGGAAAAATAACATCATCCCCTGCAAATCACCTTTCGACCCTTTGCAACCAGATGGTAAACTTCCTCGGCATCATGCAGAACGAATGGGCTGGTGCACAGGCATTCTCTTCATTTGATACATATTTAGCTCCTTTTGTAAAAGTAGATAACCTCACCCAGAAGGAAGTCAAGCAGTGCATTCAGTCGTTTGTTTACGGTGTAAACACTCCGTCCAGATGGGGTACACAGGCTCCGTTCTCAAATATCACTCTGGACTGGGTTGTTCCAAATGACCTTAAGAATCTGCCTGCCATTATCGGTGGTCGTGAGATGGACTTCACATACGGCGACTGTAAAAAAGAAATGGATATGGTAAACAAAGCCTTTATTGAAATCATGATAGAAGGCGATGCCAATGGACGTGGATTCCAGTATCCCATCCCGACATACTCCATTACCCGTGACTTTGACTGGAGCGAAACCGAAAACAACAAGCTTCTCTTTGAAATGACAGCAAAATACGGAACTCCGTATTTCTCAAACTACATCAACTCCGACATGGAACCCAGTGATGTAAGATCCATGTGCTGCAGACTTCGTCTTGACCTCCGTGAGCTCAGGAAAAAATCAGGCGGTTTCTTCGGTTCAGGCGAATCGACAGGTTCTGTTGGCGTAGTTACCATCAATATGCCTCGTATAGCATATACGTCATCAAGCGAAGAAGAGTTCTACAAGAAGCTTGATAATCTTATGGATATCTCCGCAAGAAGTCTCAAGACCAAGAGAACCGTAATCACTTCCCTTCTTGAACATGGACTTTATCCGTATACAAAGAGATACCTCGGATCATTTTCCAATC
>CACXBN010000242.1 GCA_902765885.1 uncultured Ruminococcus sp.
CACAATGACGAAAACAATGCGTCAGTGCTCTATCTCGATCTGGTGTCCGATGAGATCCTGGCAAGCGACGCCGCCATAATGAATGTTTCCCTGAAAAGTGCCTCAAAGGTTCTTGATTTCCACCGCCAAAACGGAGGAGCATGCTGGATGATGTGCGGATGGGAATCAAAAGAAAAAGGTTTTGAACATCTGACCGACAAACTCCTTATAGAAAAGGATCTGATGAATTACAGCATCACCTGTCTCACAGGTGACCTGTTCAGATTTGATATGAGAGGAGAAGAAAATCCCGTTGCACAGTTTACGATCGGCGCAGAGCTCTTTAAAGAGCTTCATGGGCCTTTCCTGGCTATCGGAACATCTTCACATCCTATCGATGCCGTGGACAACGCATATGCTTTTGCACACAAGACCGGAGCAATCTCGGTGCTGATGAGAGATCAGAGAGAGTATCCCGAAATGTTCGAGAAATTCGGATGGTGCAGCTGGAATGCTTTTTACCAGGAGCCAACATCAGAAAAAATATACAAGAAACTGGACGAATTCAAAGAAAAGAACATTCCTGTCCACTGGATTTTAATAGACGACGGATGGTCTCCCACAGAGGACTTGAAGCTTCTTTCCTTTAAGGAAAACCGCGAAAAGTTTCCTGAAGGCTTTAAGGAGTGCATAAGAAGAATAAAGGAAGACTACGGTGTCAAGCAGGTAGGAGTCTGGCATACAATCCACGCGTACTGGGCAGGCATACATCCGGATTCCGAGCTTTTCAGGGAACACAAGGACGAAATAATGTTCTCACGTCTTTTCGACAGATATATCCCGATAAATAAGATATATGAACAGTTCAAATTCTGGGATGAATGGCATGAATATCTTGAAGAATGCGGCGTTGATTTCGTAAAGGTAGACAACCAGGCATCAGATGACGTATACATAGAACAGGATTCTCTGGTACGCGGAATGAGAGTTTCGCATGCAGCACTTGAATTATCCGTTGACAAACACTTCGACGGAAAGATCATTAACTGCATGGGAATGGACATGTCCAACGTTTTGAACAGACCTCACACGGCAATCTCACGCAACAGCGACGACTTCTATCCTGACAGAGAAAACGGATTCGCAATGCATCTCCAGCAGAACGTATACAATGCGATCTGGCATTCTCAGATCTATCACTGCGACTACGACATGTGGTGGTCCGGAAAAGCAGATCCTGTTCAGAGCGGTCTTCTCAGAGCGATTTCCGGAGGTCCAATATATATAAGCGATGCCATAGGTGAGACCGATCCCGCGGGAATAAAGCCGGTAGTGGGAGAAGACGGAGAAATATACAGACTTGACGGATACGCAAAACCGACGGAAGACTGTATTTATCGCGACTGCAAAGGCAAAAACAGCATTCAGAAAACATTCAACTTCAAAAAGGACATGTTTGCGCTTGCCCTGTTCAATATAAGCGGAGAAAGACAGATCAGTTCATTCCCTCTCGGAGTGATTCCCGGAATAAAGAAGACGGAATATTATGTCGCATACGAATACTTCACAAAGAAATTCACGAGATTAAGGGCTGATTACAATATCGATGTGGACTTGAAGCCGGGCGATTGCAGAGCATATTCGATTTATCCTCTCCGCAGAGATTCAGAGGGAGAATATATCCTTCTCGGTGACTGCTCAAGATACATAGGTATAGGTGCTCCAAAACTTGAGAAAAAATATTTCAGCCAAGTCAACAAGCTTGACTAGATAACGGAGGATAGCAATGAAGATAGCAGTCGTTTTTTACTCGATGTCTGGCAATACGGAGTATATTGCCTCTGCTGTCGCAAATGAAACAGGCGCAGACCTTATAAAGATCGAGCCTGTCGTCCCTTATCCCGACAAAGGTTTCAAAATGTTCTTCCATGGAGGTAGAGGCGCCATTTTCGGTGAAACTCCAAAATTAAAGGAATACGAATTTGATGCCCAAAAATATGATCTGATAGTCTTCGGCACACCTATTTGGGCCGGAAATGCCACACCGCCCGTTCATACATTTATGGAAGACAACAAAAACGCGCTCAAAGGGAAAAAAACAGCCGTATTCACATGCTCATCAGGAGGGTCAGCCGAGAAAGCAGTACGCAAAATGGCAGGCTACCTGGGCATTGAAAAATTCGATGCGGTTCTGTTAACCAAAGACCCAAAACTGAAAAATCTTCCCGAGGATCGCGAAAAAACCAAAGAATTTTGCAAATCTCTGATTATGCTTACTGATAATTAAGAAAAAATGATTACTATTACGCTACTTCTATCCATAATACTTATCGCATCCTGCCCATTTGTCAACATGAAAAAGCTTTATGACAAAAACAGCAGATATTATCGTTTCCTGCTCTATTCATCCACTGCAATCGGGCTTATATACAGCCGTGTTAAAGTTGAAGTCAAAGGGCTCGAAAAGCTTCCTGAGGGAAGATTCCTTCTCGTGGCCAATCACAAATCGAAGTTTGACCCCATCGTAACATGGCACGCCATGAGAAAGTACGATCTGGCTTACATATCCAAAAAAGAGAATTTCAGCATTCCTGTTTTCGGAAGAATAATCAGACGTAACTGTTTTATGGATATTAACAGAAAAAGCCCGAGATCGGCAGTAAAGACGGTAAATCACGCTGCAAAGCTCATAAAAGACGGTATTGTTTCAGTAGGTGTATATCCTGAAGGCACCAGAAATAACGGTGAAGGACTTCTTCCGTTCCACAGCGGAATTTTCCTCGTGGCCACTAAGTCAGATGCACCTGTAGTCATTGCTGCCACGGAAAACACGGAGAAAATACGCAGCAATTTTCCCAGAAAGACCGTGGTAACATTAACCATTCTCGATGTCATCAGCAGCGAAGAAGTCAAAGGCATGACTACAAAAGAGCTCAGCGAAAGGTCATACAATACCATTTCCGAATTCATAAAC
>CACXBN010000243.1 GCA_902765885.1 uncultured Ruminococcus sp.
AATTCTATTTAGAGGGAATGTCGCTTGATGAAATAGCAAGAGGAAAAAGTCTTTCTACGATTTCCGAATCTATTGAAGCCGGGATAAAAAAAATCAGAATTTTTTACGGAATAGACCCGAAAAAAGGTGGGGTCTAATTCCTTAGTTAGTGGAAGGAGATTTTTTCAACAGTATCAATCCTTCTTAAAAACCAAAAGAAAGGCAAAGAAATGGAAAAAGTAAAATTCGGAGAAATCTATTACTATGATTTCGGGATGCATAAGGGTTCGGTGCAGAACGGCATTCGTCCCGCTGTTGTGATTCAGGACAACAGATTCAATCAGCACAGTCCTACGACGTTGATCGCGGCGATAACATCCGTGACGAAGAAAACATATCTTCCTTCACATATCGTTTTAGGGGAAGAATATGGTTTAACCAAGCCTTCTATGGCGCTTCTTGAACAGGTCGCATGTGTGAATCAGGAAGACCTTCAGGGCTATATCGGGACAATAGACGACAAGCGGACTTTGCGTTATATCCGCAATGGGCTAAAGAAAACCTTCGGTCTCTGGGATTACACGCCGAAAGGAGAAGCAAGTATCCGTTGTCTCTGTCCGAGATGCCTGCAGGATTATATCAACTCCAAAAGCTATATTGTGAAAAGATTTGATCCGTTTGCATCAGTGAAAGAACAGTGCGACAAATGCAATTCCATGGGGTATGATTATATCATTACGCCTCGGAAGACAAAACATAATCAGGAAAATGTGCGAATTGAAAAATCGCACGTTTGAGCATTCAAAGGAAAATGAATACAATAAAGGCAGTCGTAAAGACAGGTTCCATTATAGAACCGAGATACGGATTCTCGTGTCAGACAGACTGCATTCCTATTACGAAGTAGAAGGGAGCAAAATATGGAAAAGTTATATACACGAAAAGAAGCAGCCTCAATGCTCGGGATCAGCATGAACTCCTTGGATATCGCGCGCAATACAGGTGCAATTGCTTTTATTCAATACGTTCCGAATGGACACGTCTTCTTTACGGAACAAGCTTTGCAGGATTACGTTGAAAAAAGCACGCATCAGGTTGTGCGCGATCCCCGGAGACCGACCTATCGAAAGCCTTGGACTTGTAAGAGATAAGCAGAGAAAGGAGCCCACAAATGCCAAGAAAAAAGACAGAAATTCCTGAGTACGGCACATGTGTCAGGAACGGGATAACATACTACAGAACTCGAATCGAAGATACCGACGGGAAACGAGTTTCTTTGTATGCGCGAACACCGGAAGCACTATATGCAAAGGTTCAGGAAGCAAAAGAAATCATTGCAGATGCAGAATTCAGAATAATCACGCCCACCGTTGACGAGTACTGTGAAAAGTGGCTGAAAATTCAAAAAGGTCGTCTCCGCAGCACAACCTATACTGACTACGAGTGGAAGGTCAGGAAATTCATTCAAGAACCACTCGGCAGAAAGTTTATGGAAGATATAACCCCGGATGATGTGAAGTTTGCGTTGCTGCCTGTTCTTGATATGTCGCATTCAGTTTACCGATCCACGCAAATGCTTTTTAAGCTAATCTTCACTGCCGCAGTAGATAGTAAAGTAATACCTTCCTCTCCATGCGATAAAATATCTGCAAAGGGTGGTTTGCCGACGAAGGAGAAAACTGCATTAACAGACGAACAAGTGGAAATGCTGTTATCGGCAATAAAAGGATTACCCCCTTATGTGTTTGTGATGCTCGGTCTTTACTGTGGACTGCGCAGAGAAGAGATACTCGGCTTAAAATGGGATTGCGTGCACCTGGAAGGTGAAGCACCATATCTTTCGGTAAGGCGAGCATGGCATTCCGAACATAATCGTCCCGTAGTACTTGACCAGCTAAAGACAAAGGCTGCAAAAAGAGACATCCCCATTCCGGAACGTTTAGCCGAATGCCTCAGAGAAGCGAAAGAAAACAGCAAATCCGACTTTGTAGTTGCAAACAGTGTAGGGAAACCACTCGCGTATTCACAGTTTCAAAGGATCTGGAAGTATATCGAGACCAGAAGCACCAAAGAGCGAACCTATGTCAGATACGTTAATGGAAAGAAGGAGACTCATACTGTTAAACCTGTGCTCGGGCAAAAAGCGCCTCACAACGGGAAAGTCGTATATACTCTTGATTTTCAAGTAACACCTCATCAGCTTCGGCACACCTATATTACGAACTTAATTCATGCCGGAGTTGATCCAAAAACCGTACAATACCTTGCCGGTCATGAAAACAGTAAAACTACCATGGATATCTATGCCAAGGTGAAATACAACAAACCTGAAGCTTTAGCGTCTGTAGTAAACGCTGCTTTTCAAAAGAAAGCATCGGAAGGTTAATAGAAAAAAGCGGAGTCTTGAACGGCTCCGTTTTAGTTTTACTTAGAATTGCAAATCAAATGTATCAAATGAGGGATATTAAAAAAAAGAAAAGACAACCATAATTCAACGTAGGAAGAAAAGTCATGTTTAATAATCGACGAAGGGATATAAATACTCGGATGTCAACGAAGGAGAGAACTCCATGCTCGTTAATAATTGCTTTGTACCTGAGGGGAATGAGATGGGACAATTCGAGGGACAATTATTCCAGACAGGAGGCGAAAAGCCTTGTCTTATCAGGGTTTTCGACCGAAGGGTTTTCAGCAATACGGTCTCAAAGGCGCCCGTCGCGCTCCGCAGTTCTCCAAGAGATAACCTGTTACAGTTTATCCGCCGCTTGCAG
>CACXBN010000244.1 GCA_902765885.1 uncultured Ruminococcus sp.
GAATTATCATAGACAGAAGGGAAGAAGAACAGATCGGAATTCAGATACAGTCCTGCGAGAAGATTTCTGTCCTGTATACTTCCTATGAAGTCAACAGAGCCATCGGGGAAGTTAAGAGAATCGGCATACTTCTTTATCTTTTCTCCGTCATAGCCTATCCCTGCGATTATCAGGTGATATTCATCTGATGTTTCGCTGAGAATTTTCATAGTATCCAGAACAAGTTTTAAATTTTTCTGCCATATGAGGTGTCCGACAAACAGAAGAACTTTTTTTCCGTCAGGAATTTCGAATTCAAGGTGTGCTCTTTCCCTTAAACCTTCTCTTTCATCAGCCGGTATAAACAGAGAGGAGCCGTTGTCAACGACATCGATTTCCCCTTTGTATCCATAGCTTTTGAGTGTTTCGGCAGTGCTTTTTGAGCAGGCCCAGACTCTGAAACAGGTATTGTAGAACCTTACTATCTTCTTAACAACTATATCGGCAATGATTTTGGATCCGGTTATATTCAGTGCATCATCATAATACTTGGAGTGAAACGTCGCTATACACGGGATATCCAGTTTTTTTGCTAGCGATGATGCATAAGTGCCTTCAAAAAAAGGAGAGTGAGCATGAAATATCTCTAAGTCCTTTTCTTTAAGAATTCCGGTTAGTTTTCTGTCCAGCTTAGGAGCAGATATAGAATATTCAGCAATCGGTACTTTTATTGAGGCGGAGCGAAAGACATCATACGGAAATGTGCTGTCATCATATTCCTTGAGCCCTTTCGGGGCAACAACACATGAATATGATCGCTCATTCATGATTGTAGCATAATTATGTACAGTCTGAACAACGCCGTCAACTATAGGAAAATAAGTATCAATAAACTGTGCTGATTTAACATTATAGTTATTCATCACTTTTATTCTTTTTCCTTGATAATAATTTTTGAATAGCGTTAACTCCGTATACTATAAGACCTATCAGGATAAATGAATAGTAACACAGGAATCTCCACAAAAGCATTGCCCAGAAGAGTCCTGATGTGTCAAGCTGATTGAACAGAATGTAAAACGAGCCTTCGGCAGCTCCTGAGTTTCCCGGAGTCGGAATGAGCGTCACGGATGCATATACAAAAACCGTCATTGACAGAGACTGTATGAATCCCAAATTGCCTCCGAATACATGTATGACGAAAAACGGTATACTGCATAGTGCAACCTGAAACAGTACAGAAAGAGCAAAAAGCACAAGAAGGAGAAGTTTGTTCTTTCCTATTTTTTTAAGACTTTCCGAGTAGTCGGTTAAAGCCTTTTCTGCTTTTGCAAGAGATTCTTCCGGGTTTTTGATTATATGTATCTTATGCCCCAGATTTGTGAAAAACTTTACTATTCTGAATGATAATTTGGGCGCGATGGCAGAGAGAACTATCATGAACGGCACTATCGTATATGTGAAAATTCCTGCGTATGCAGCTATTTTCAGCGGAACGGCGCTTATAACGTTATTATTGAATATAACAACTATAAGTGCGAGTATAACAAAGCCAAACTGCATTGTTACAAACCCGGTCAGCGGCATAGCCGATGAAGCTCCGGTAGAGTATCCCTTAGAGTGAAGGTGCCATATCTGGAAAGGCTGTCCTCCGGCACCGGATGGAGTCAGTGAATCATAGTATTTTCCGAGAGCTGCGGTCTCAAAGGCCACTCTCACTGATTTTTTCTCTCCCAGATACTTCATCATGAGGATATATTTTATTGTTTCTGCAGCCAGGACGATAACCAGACAAAGAATGGCGCCCTGGAGGAATAGTATGCTTTCAGCGCCGAAGGGCTTTCCCTGATATTTCGGGGCTTCTTTGGAAAATTCTGCCTGTGCGGTCAGAAATAAGACTACTATATTGAAAATCAAAAACAGCGCAAAACCTGCGGTCTTTTTGATGCTCTTTTTATTGGGAGATCTGCCGATCTCTTCCTCTGGAACGGAATCTGATTCAGAGGAATCAGCGACGGAAGGTGCATTATCATGTGCTTCCGGTTGGACAATCAGATGGTCCGTGGTATTGTTCGCATCGGTATTGCTTACGGGTGAGTAAACAACATAATTTGAATCCTCGGTGACTGTTACGGTCTGGTATGACTCACTGTTTGTTTCTGTTTCTTTCAAATGACAGCCTCCTTCCTCTTGTGATATATATTTGCTAACAAAGGATATTTTATCATATTTGTGCTATGATTGTCAAATTATGTTCATGCAGAGTATTTATTATCGGTTTGAAAATATAATGTTTCATAAAGTACATTAAGGCTATTTTGCTTAACACTGATAGCCTGCAGATGAGTAAGCTGAAAAAAATAAGAAAACACCGTGACCACATCTATCGTAATCACGGTTTTTTTCATTAGATCGTATTAAGTTTGAACCAGAAATTGCTTCCTTTACCCGGTGCGCTTTTCACACCGAATTCGGCATTGTGAGCCGCGAGAATATTCTTTACGATCGACAGTCCGAGACCGCTTCCTGAAGCATTTCTGTTGTGAAATTCTTTTGATTTGTAATACCTGTCCCATATAAGCGGAAGTTCTTCTTCAGGTATACCGGCTCCGTTATCGATAACTTCGATAAGCACCTTCTCGCAATCGTTCCCGCCAACAAGACTTTCTCTGACAGTTACTGTTTTGTCGTCTCCCACATGATTGACTGCATTTCCGATAAGATTGTACATCACCTGTATGATCCTGCTCTCGTCTGCAGAAACCATAATATCTCCGGGGGTTTCTATGTTAATTTTTATCCCTGATGTCTCTATCATCTTTGAAAAGCGTGATACTGAACTTTTGATAACCTCTGTCAGGTTGAATGGTGCCATGTTCAGTGTGTAACCCTGTTCCTGAGCCCGGTTCACTTCTATCATGTCGTTGACAAGGGCAGAGAGTCTGTCGGTTTCATCAATGACTGTCTGCATGTTTTCGGGAGTTGCTTCACCCGGTATGTCGCGCATCATCTCGGCATATCCCTTTATCAGCGTAAGCGGAGTTCTCAAATCATGAGACACATTTGCAATAAGGTCTTTTTGCATACGGTCTGACTGTGACATCTCCGTAGCTGCCTGATTCAGTATATCAGAGAGGACAACCGTTTCAGCATAGCTGCCTCCTTCAAATTTCACATCATAATTGCCAAGCGCAAGTTTAGATGCTTCTTTGCTCATGCTGCTTATGGGTTTAGAGAGCTTTGAAGAGAGAATCGTAGCGACTATGACCGCTGTAACCAGAAGAATAATGCTTATTATCGCCAGTTCAGCCTGGATAGTCGATACCGTTGTGCTGATAGGCATTACTTCAATATTGTACAGCATAAGATATTCGATATCGCCGAATGAAACTATTTTGGAATTGAGGAGATTTTTTCCTTCTTCTGAATTGGTCTGGGTTCCGAATGCAGAAGAGACCATGATCTGCTCGGAAAATTCTCCTCCTTTTTCAGCCGTGCTCACGTATATCTTGTTGAGAAATGTATTGCTTTTGAAATTATGAATATAGCAGAATGGATTTGTGTGTTCGTCAAGGATAAGCTCACCGGTTTTTGTTCCAGATGAGGAATCGATCCTGTAGGCCGAAATACATACCCCGTATTTTCTTGCAGCCGCTTTAACCGCCTGTTTGAGGAGACTTTCGTTCATATCCTCGTCTTCAAGGACCTCGTTGACATAGTCGGAACATCTGTTTAGGTCCCTTGTCTTTATAAACTGATGTATGTTGTCAAGGAAAAATGAATTGAATATCCAAAGCAGCAGAACCGCCCCTATGGTGAACATAACAAAAGCTATGACCAGTTTTGTCCTCATGGAGACCTTTTTCTTATTTTTCCGGATCAAAGCGATAGCCAACTCCTCTCAGTGTAACAATAGAGTTCGAATATTTTCCCAAAGACTTTCGGAGAAGCTTGACATGAGTGTCGAGAGTCCTGTCATCGCCAAAATAATCGTATCCCCAAACCTCGTTAAGCAGTTTTTCGCGTGTCAGAGCTATATTCGTGTTTCTGAGGAAATAGAAGAGAAGGTCGTATTCCTTCGGGGTCATTTCGATTCGCTTATCGTCGATATAAACGATTCTGGCAGTCAGATCTATTTTTATTCCGCCTCCGGCAAATGACTTGACATCATGCTGCGGTTCCTGCTGAGACTGTGTGACTGCTGTCTTTTTGCCTGCGTTATATCTTTTAATTATTGCATCTATCCGGAGCATAAGTTCTTTCGGAGAAAATGGTTTAACGACATAATCGTCTATTCCTACCTCAAAACCGTTGATCCTGTCATATTCTTCGCCCCTTGCAGAAAGCATTATTATCGGCACATCCGAAAAAGTGCGGATCTCACGGCAGGCTGAGAAACCGTCAAGCTCAGGCATCATGATGTCCATTATAACGACATCAAACTGCTGCTCTCTGCATTTTAATACCGCTTCCATTCCGTCTCCTGCTTCGGTTGTTGAATGTCCTTCGTATTTTGCATATTTTGAAATCAGATCTCTGATCTTTTCTTCATCATCGACGATAAGAATGTTATACATGCAATAATCCCTTCAAATAAGTGAAATCAGGCGGGAAGGCAATGCTCCCCGCCGGCAATCGTATTATCTCTGTTTAATTTCCTGTGTTGAATTTAACTCCGTCTGCTCCGTACGGAATGAGTTCGTAGCATTTTACATTGACAGTGAGCACTCTGCCGTTTCTTTCTATCTGCATCTCGATCGTGTCGCCTACGTTGCAGCCGCTTATTACCTGCTTTATTTCTGCCTGTGTCGATACTGCGGTACCGTTCACGGATACTACGCGGTCGCCTGATTTGAGAACATCGTCATTGTATCCGCTTTCAACTGATGATACATATACACCCGGTTTAAGATCAAACAGGTAGAACATATAGGATGAGGAAACATCTTCGAATTCAGCGCCGATATAGACCTTGCCGCGTACATAACCGTAATTCATAAGCTGATCGGATATGTCAAGCGCATTGTTGACGGGAATTGCAAATCCTATTCCTTCAACGCCTTCAGCAGTCGACTTTGCATTGATGATTCCTACAAGCTCGCCCTTCATGTTGAACATTCCGCCGCCGGAGTTGCCAGGGCTTACTTCAGCATTGGTCTGAATGAGGTTCATTGTTATTCCGCTGACGGAAATCTGACGTTCAGTTGCGCTGATGATTCCGTTGGTTATGGATCCGCCAAGAGTTCCGAGAGGATTTCCAACTACCAGGATCTCCTCACCCGGAATAAGTGTCGTACTGTCTCCGCATACGGCTGCTTTAAGACCTTCGGCTTCTATTTTAATGATCGCAATGTCGGAGTCAGTATCATAGCCTATGACATCAGCTGTATATACGGTGCCGTCTGTAAGTCTGACCTGGATATTATCGGCAAGACTGCTTGTATCGCCTGTCACGACGTGCGCGTTTGTGAGTATATAACCGTTGTCTGAAATGATGACGCCTGATCCTGCGCCCTTAGTAACGTACTGATACCAGTTGCTTCTTGTTGTATATTCGGTTGTGATCTCAACAACGGAATCCTTGACAAGTGCTGCGACCTGACTGTAGGACAGGGAACTGTTTCCTGAAGAGCCTGTGCTGTCAACCACTTCATCCGTGACGTTTCTGTATATAACTGCAGGGTTGTCTGAAGGACTTGTGACAGAAGTTCCTTTGCTGAGGGTGTTGGCAAGATATGTGCCTCCGAATCCCGCAATACCCGAGAGAAGTACGGCTACGCAGCATATAACTGCGACTACTGCCGCTGAAACTCCGCCGGATTTTTTCTTTTCATGATTTTTCTGCTGGCTGCCTGTCGGGGAGTAACTAACCTGAGACTGGTTTCCCTGAGAACTTTGAGTTGTTCTGGTGTATGGGTTGTACTGATAAGTCTGAGGATTGTCGTAAGGACTCTGCCTCGGCTGATAGGTCCTGTAAGCAGACTGTTGAGGAACAGGCGAGGGTTTTACGGACGCCGTGTTCTGATTGAAAATCTGTGAATCGTGTATTGGTGTCTGATCCTGCGATCCGGTGTTTGTATTATTTGTGTTTTCGAATACCACATTGTTATTGTCTTCGCGATATTCGTTTCTGTTTTCGTTATTCATAAAAACCTTCCTTTCCGTAAATCGGTTAAGCTGTTTTCTTTATGGCCTTATTATAAAGCCCGAATGTGACAGTTTTTTGATGGAAAAAACAAGTTTAAATGAAAAACTGATGGTGTTTATGGAAAAGTTCCGTTATTTTGAAGAAACGGTTACTACAAAACCGCCGTCGTTGTTTCCCGAAATCTCATAATCAACTGAGGCTTCATCAAAAGGAATCAGAATATCCGTGCTCTCTCCCTCAGAGGCCGGGACGTAATATATTATCCAGCCGTTTATGGTTCCGGGCAGATCGTTTGCCGTATACTCTTCAAAAGTATAGTCGGATTTCATGTTCAAGATCTTTCCGTCAAGGGTATGGTTTTTAACATATTCAGTATACTCTTCAAAACACATGCCAAGATGGTTGCATGCCTTTGCATGCGTTATTCCGACATATCTGAAATGCCACGGTTCGTGAGCGATGCGTGTGATCTCGACTTTGTTTTCTGGATATCTCAAAATCAGGCCGTAGTTGTCACAGTTGTCTGTTATCCAGGTGCCGTATTCTGTGTCGCTTAGCGGCATGGTCGTGTAATTTTCAGTAAAAAACGTAATATCGGCAGCAAGTCCGGTGTGATGCTCGCTGTACCATGGCACAGCCACATAACTGTTTACGTAGTCCTGACCGTTCTGATTAAGATACGTATCCCATACTTCCTGCTGGTCGGCAGATGAACGGTACCCGCTGTTCAGCAGCAGGGAATAGGGACAACCTATGGAATCAAGGTCGTCGGAAAGTTTGTCGAATGCATCGAGAGTTTGCTGCGTCAGTGAAAGAGCGATGCCGGAAACCTGAACATTGCTTTTCCGGTTGGCTCTCACATTTGTAAGTTCGACTGTATCTGCTCTTTCAAATTTGTGATCATAGTTTACAAGGACAAGATTGCCAAAATCAACCTCAGTATTCTGCTTTTGAACATGGAATCCCTGTAGCTCTGTTTCTGTTCCGGACGTGTCTTCGGTGTCAGCGGTCTCGGAGGACGTATCGGAAGGTTCGGTCTCCGGCGGTGTGTCTGTATCGACGACGGGAATCGTTTCCGTATCCGGAGGTGTTATGAGATTGTTCGCTTTGTTTTTGTTTATCTGGTTTACTGCGACAAAAATGATAACCGCAACCAGCAATATGAAAATAACGATGCCGACATTTATTTTGAATCTGCGATGTCTGGTTTCGATCTGTTTTGTCTGTGCCTGCGTTTTGGTTTGCTGCCCTGATTGCTGAGTGCTCTGGGGGCTGTTCTGACGCGAAGAGTGAGCTGTAGCAAAAGCTGCAGCATTGCGTCGTGTCTCCTCTATTCTTCGTCTTTCTTCGTCTGTCAGGGTTCTTCTCTGCGGAGAATTGCCATTCTGACGGCCGGATGACTGTATGTTTCTTTGATTAAAATCTCTGTTGTCCAATGCGCTATCCTCTGGTTGATTTATATCATTAATTATATTTAAATGAGGTATTAAAATCAATACGGAAAGGAAAAAAGGGACCATTTTCATGATCCCTTTGAATAAATCTTAAAGTGCATCTTTCCTGGAAAGATTGAACCTTCCTTTTTCATCCACGCCAAGGAATTTGACTTTGACTTTATCGCCCACGTTAACTACATCTTCAACTTTTTCAGTGCGCTTGGTGTCAAGCTTTGAGATGTGAACCATGCCTTCCTTCTTCGGTGCGAATTCAACGAAAGCGCCGATCGGAATTATTCTGGTAACGACACCTTCATATATCTCACCGACAACGGGTTCGAATATGATTGCATCTATCATTTCTTTTGCAGCCGTGATCGACTTCTTGTCAACAGCGGAAATGAATACGGAACCATCGTCTTCAATGTCGACTTTGGCACCTGTTTCTGCAACGATGCCCTGAATTGTCTTGCCCTGTTTTCCTATAACTTCGGATATCTTGTCAACAGGAATTGTCATGGACAGCATCTTCGGAGCATATTCGGAAACTTCGGGTCTCGGTTCTGCTATTGTCTTGAGGATGACTTCGTCGATTATGTAATCACGTCCCTTGTGTGTTACGGCAAGAGCTTCCTTGATTATTTCGGGAGTAAGACCGTCGATCTTGAGGTCCATCTGGATGGATGTTATTCCTGCATGTGTTCCTGCAACCTTGAAGTCCATGTCTCCGTAGAAGTCTTCGAGTCCCTGGATATCTATCATTGTCATCCAGCGGTCGCCTTCGGTGATAAGTCCGCAGGAGATACCTGCAACGGGAGCTTTGATCGGAACGCCTGCATCCATAAGTGCAAGAGTTGAACCGCATACTGAAGCCTGAGATGTGGAACCGTTAGAAGAAATAACTTCGGATACGCAGCGGATTGCGTACGGGAATTCTTCAACAGAGGGAAGAACCGGAATAAGAGAACGTTCTGCAAGTGCGCCATGTCCGATTTCACGGCGTCCGGGTGATCTGGAAGCTTTTGCTTCACCGGTCGAATATCCGGGCATATTGTAGTGATGCATGTATCTCTTGGATTCTTCTTCGGAAATACCGTCGAGCATCTGAACATCGGAGATCGGGCCGAGAGTTGCAACTGTGAGAACCTGTGTCTGGCCTCTCGTGAACATGGCGGATCCATGGTCTCTGTTGAACAGGTGAACTTCTGCTGCGAGAGGACGGATCTGGTCCATTCTTCTGCCGTCAACACGTTTCTGCTCGTCGAGCAGCCAGCGGCGTACTATCTTCTTCTGGATCTTATACAGCACTTCATTGAGAACTGCATGCATTTCATCCTTGCCTTCATCAAATTTATTGTAAACGGCTTCAGTAATCGGAGCCATTCTTGCGTCACGGATGTTTTTGTCATCTGTATCGAGGGCTACTTTTACATCCTCAGCACAGAAATCGTAAACTGCGTCAAACAGAGCAGGGTCGATCTCGGCTGATTCGTATGTGAATTTCGGCTTGCCTATCTCTGCAACTATGGAATTAATGAATCCGCAGAGCTTTTTGATTTCTTCATGAGCAAGCATGATAGCTTCGAACATCTTGTCGTCGGAAACTTCAGCGGCACCCGCTTCGATCATTACGACTTTCTTTTCGGTTCCTGCGACTGTAAGTTCGAGTATGCTTCTTTCGCGCTGTTCTGCTGACGGGTTGATAATAAGGCCTTCCTGTTCGGTAAGTCCGACGAATACGCCGCCGATAGGTCCGTTCCACGGAATATCGGATATGGCGAGAGCGACTGATGCGCCGATCATGGCTGCGATTTCAGGTGATGCATCGTAGTCAACGGCAAGAACGAGAAGGGAAATAGCTACGTCATTTCTGAGGTCCTTCGGGAAAAGAGGACGAATAGGTCTGTCTATAACTCTTGAAGTGAGTATAGCCTTTTCGGAAGGTCTTCCTTCTCTCTTCAGATATGAACCGGGGATTCTGCCTACTGCATAAAGTCTTTCTTCAAAATCTATCGAAAGAGGAAGAAAGTCGATGCCGTCGCGTGGTCTTTCGGATGCTGTAGCGCATGCGAGGATTGCGGTATCACCGTATCTTACGAGTACGGAACCGTTGGCGAGTCCTGCCATTTTGCCGCTTTCGATTATGAGCGGTCTGCCTGCAAGCTCGTATGAAAATGTTCTGTAATTCTCAAACATTTTGTGATCCTTTCTTTGAATTGATATATTTTTTCGCCTGGCTCAGCATTTAATCATATTTCGGAAATATTCCGGAACATGATTAATTACTGACCCTAAGCGAATGATTACAAAAATTTAACCGCGACGGCATTTTTATTGTACCGCCGCGGCATTTGATACATATGATATCAGATAATTCAGAAAACAGGTCTTATCTTCTGAGGCCGAGCTTTTCAACTATTGCACGATAACGTTCGATATCGTTGTCTTTGAGATATCCGAGAAGGTTACGTCTGTGGCCAACCATCTTGTTGAGTCCGCGACGGCTGTGGTGATCCTTCGGATTTGCTTTGAGATGCTCTGTGAGAGCAGAGATTCTGTCTGTAAGTATAGCTATCTGTACTTCGGGAGAACCTGTGTCGCCTTCGTGTATCTTGTACTCAGCTATGATTTCCTGTTTCTTTTCCTTTGTGATCATTTTGGTAAATTCCTTTCACCTTTAAAATATATATTGTATTGGGACACGCATCCAAGCAATCGGTGGGTGAAATCGTCGCATGCGACCTTTCTCCGAAAACCGAGGTGCGGTCAGACCCATCGCTTAGTATACCACAACGGATGTTGTTTGTAAAGATAATTTTTTATATCAGATCCGATATTTTTGCAAAGACTTCATCGGAAATGGCATGCATCTCGTGAGGGATCTTGTCACCCTCTTCAGCACATGGAACAACCGTCCATGAACATTTTTCTGCGACATACTTTGCGGCATTACGGCAGGAAACGAGATATTCTATATCTTTTTCGTGTATATCGATTTTTCTCCCGGTCTGGAGGCTTCTTTCCCTTACCATTTCTGAAGAGACTGATTCAGGCATGTCAAGAAGAATGACACGGTCGGGTGCGGGAAGACCGAGCTTTGTGAACTCGAAATCCCACAGCCAGGCGAGAAAATCATCCCATGCTTCTTTCGGCATCTTCGAAAGCTGGTGATATGCGTTTGCCGTTGTGTACCTGTTTGCAAGAATTATCGTTTCTTCATCCTGATAATCTTTTTTCCAGTCGGTAACATAGCTTACATATCGGTCAGCCGCAAAAAACGTGGAAGCTGCAAACGCATTCGTGTCAGACGGCTTCTCTCCGAGCTGTCCTCCAAGATACATTCTTACAAGAATTGATCCGTCGGATTTGTAATCCGGAAAATCTATCACCCTGACCTTTTTTCCGAGAGCTTCAAGCTTCTGACGAAGAAGTTCCGTCTGAGTGGACTTTCCGCTGCCGTCAAGGCCTTCTAGAACAATCAGTTTAGCCATTTTATATTCCTTAAATCGTTAAATTATTCATCGAACGGTGTTTCGCTCTTGAGTCTCATTTCCATGTACTGCTGTTTGGAGATGAGGACCTCGCGCGGCTTCTGACCTTCGGGAGCCGAAACGTATCCGAGCTCTTCCATACGGTCTATAAGTTTCGCAGCTCTGCCGTAACCGAGCGAAAGCTTTCTTTGAATGAGCGATGTTGATATCTTGCCCTGTTCTATGGCAAGCTCAACGGCATCTTTCAGCATGGGATCTTCGTCGGACGCATCAACCTGTTCATCAGATGCGGCTTTGCCCGCTCCCTTTTCCTCATTGGAGTACTTCTGGGCTTCTCTTTCGATCTGGTTGCTGACTTCATCGGAATATCCTTCGTACATGGCATTGTTTTCCTTCAGATATTCGACTATAGCATTGGTTTCATCAGTATCGACGAATGCTCCCTGAATTCTTATAGGTTTCATTTCTGTTACCGGATGGTAAAGCATATCGCCCATTCCGATGAGTGAGAATGCGGAACCGTTATCGAGAATGGTTCTGGAGTCTGTCTGTGATGCGGTCCTGAACGCTATTCTGGAAGGCACATTTGCCTTTATGATACCGGTGACGACGTCAACTGACGGTCTTTGTGTTCCGATTATAAGGTGTATTCCGGCTGCTCTTGCCTTCTGGGCTATTCTTACTATCGAATCTTCCACGACATTCCGCGCTGCCATCATAAGGTCGGCAAGCTCGTCTATGACTATCACGATATACGGAAGGTGCTCTTTTTCGGGGTTCAGTGAAGCCTTTTCATTGTACTCCACTATATTTCTGGTTCTTGCATCCTTGAGTACCGTATATCTTCTTTCCATTTCACTCACGGCCCATGACAGGGCGCCTGCTGCCTTCTTTGCGCTTGAAACGACAGGGACGAGCAGATGCGGAATTCCGTCATATGGCAGGAATTCAACCATCTTCGGGTCTATGAGGATCATTTTTACATCTTCGGGAGAAGACTTGTAAAGAATGGATGTTATGATGGAGTTTATGCATATTGATTTACCGGAGTTGGTGGCACCTGCGATGAGCACATGCGGCATCTTCGTGATGTTCATGTAAATGTTTTCGCCTGCAACGTCCTGGCCGAGCGCAACGTAGAGCTTGCTTTCGGCATCCACGAATCTCTTGTCTTCAAGGAGCGTCCTCAGACGCACTATGGTTCTGGTCTTGTTAGGTATCTCGACGCCAACAGCCGACTTGCCGGGAATCGGAGCCTCGATTCTGACGCTTACGGCCGCCAGGTTCATTGCTATGTCAGCGGAAAGCTTTGTAATGGCATTTACTCTGACTCCGGTCTCGGGCAGAAGTTCATATCGTGTGACTGTCGGACCTCTTGATATATTTTCTATTTTGGTGTTGACCTTGAAAGTCTTCAGTGTCTCTACGAGTTTTCTGCCGTTGTTCTTAAGTTCCTCTTCGATTTTCATGCTGTCGGGACTGTTTTTGCTGTTTTCTTCGGTAAGAAGTGAGATTGGCGGGAACTTGTATTTCGGCTTTTGCTTGCTGACGGACTTCTGCACGGAGGGAAGAGAGGATTTGGTCGATGTCGGAGTGCTTACTCCTCCTTTTGAGATCCTGTTTATCTGATCCTGGACTGACGAGTCAACTATGATATCAGACATGTCGCCTATTTTTGGCTGAGTCAGATTCGGATTCAGCACAGCTGCGGAAACGTAACCTGTTTCATCGTCATCATCCGAATCCGATATGTATTCCGGTTCGCCGTCAGGCTCGCCTATATCCGAAGCTATTTCATCCGGATTTACGAATTTGCTGTTTTCGATCCTTTCTCTTGTTCTCTTCATGACTTCGTCGAATATCTTTTCGTTTACCGTATCTTCGGTCAAGCTTCCGGAGTCTTCTGTGCCGTCATATTGATCGGAGTGCTGATCTGCGCTGTCGACGGGGTCTTTATCTGTTTCGGGAACATCGATATCTTCGTCATATTCTCCGTCGCTTATATTGTCAACTTTCGGGTCGCGAGGCTCGGTGGTGCTGTCAAGATCGGAATCAGCTTCCGAAAACAGTTCGCTTGCACGCTGCCTTCTGTATCTGTATATCGTGGGTTTATGCTTTTCGGGCTGTTTTTCCTCGTCAACCTGAGGTTCAACAGTATCATCGTCATCAATGTCTTCAATTGTAAGCTGACGGTATTCGTTCTTTTTTCTTTCTTTTTTCTCTTCGCGAAGACGTCGCAGGTATCTGAGATATTCTTCTTCTCTTACTTTGCTTGCAGGAGGATCATTGATTTCTTTCTCAAGCCTTTCCGCTTTCTTTTTAGCTCTCTTTTCACCCGCGAATTTGATTCTGTATGCAATATTGATATATATGCTTTTCGGTGAAAGACTGAGCACGTAAAAGACCAGAATTATCGTTACAAGGAGAAGTATGATCCATGAAGCAACATCGCCGATTGCATTAACGAATGTCTGTCCTATGAAGCCGCCCACGACTCCTCCGCCAATGAGATTGATTCCGTCGTTGTAGAGAATTCCAACATCATAAAGCTTGCTTCCTTTTCCCCAGATGTGGAGAAGGCAGGAGAGCATTATGAAGATTATGACCCAGCATACGGTACGGCCTGCACTGTGTCCTTCATTCCTGTCTTTTTTTAGAAGAAGGGCTCTTACTATAAGGAAGACCGGGAGAACATACGCTGCCCCTGCAAAAAGTCCCGTCAGAAATCTTCTGACAGATCCTCCGACGTTTCCTTCGCCGAATATGATGCAGACGGTTATAAGTATGGCGACAACGGCGATTATGTACGGAGCCGCATTGTATATTCCGGAAAAATCTCTTTCTTTTTTAGGAGCTGACGCGGCCGATGCTGCGCCAGATCTTTTTGCCGGTGCTTTCTGCTGTGATGCAGAACGTGTGCTGGTGCTCTTTTTTGCGGTCTGTGAAGACGAAGTTTTCTTAGCTGTCTTTCCGCCCTTTGAGGTAGTGTTGGCCATGAAAGATCCTTTCTTAAAGTATTAAATCTATTAAATGTATGATTAAGTATGTTTAATTCTCAAAATACATATAAAAACCTATTATAATTTTACCACAAAAAAGGGGTCGAAATCAAGTTTTAACATATTCTTAATGTTTATTCGGGTGCTGTAACGTCTTCTCCAGCCGATTAAACATTTCGCTGTAATAAAGGC
>CACXBN010000245.1 GCA_902765885.1 uncultured Ruminococcus sp.
ACATGATGGAGGCGTTGCTTGGTGCCGTAGCCGTGGACAGCGGCTGGAACCGGCATGTGCTGGAGGATGTTGCGGATCGGCTTATCAATATTCAACTGGATGATTCCACGGTCCTGCTCAGAGAGTCGGCCTATGAACGGATGAATACCTGGCATCAGAAGAGATTTGGCAGTGTCCCGTCCTATGAGGTGCATCATCTGCTCAGCGGTGGAGAGAGGTATCTTTGCACTCTCCGATATCTGATTCCGGAAAATGATAAGGGCCTCTGGACATCCCAGCGCGTTGATGTGGAGGAGAGAACCCGCTCGGGTGCGAGGGAGCTGGCAGCAGAGACGGCGATCAGCTTTGTGAAAAATAATGGTCTGTGGATGAATCTGAAGGACGCCGGGATTGAGCCACAAATGGAGGACGCAATCAACCAGCTTCAGGAGCTCTGGCAGAAGAAGTACATTGAGAAGCCACAATACAGCATTGAGGCGCAGGCTTCCGGCTGGCGGTGCGAATGCAGGGTCGGTGATTTTGAAGGCTTCGGCTGCGCCGTGGGAAAGGTGAAAGCAAAGAAAAAGGCAGCCTTCATGGTGCTGGTTCGTTTGTTGTGCAGCGCGGGTATTGAGAACGGGGAATGGGATAAACAGATTGGAAATTGACAGATGCCGGCGGGCGTTTCCAAAGCCGCGTCCTGAACGTACCCGGGCTTCGATTTAATACCACACCGGAGGGCGGTGGACGAAAAGTGCCGCCACCCTCTGGTGTGAATTCTATAAGCCGCTTTATGAGAGAAATGTATTCCAGTCTTTCCATGAGACATAGGTAGTCCCATTGATGTTCATGCTGAGATCGCCCAGATAAAAGACGGCATTTCGGACGTCGGGTTCACCACGAAGCTCGAGGTACTTCCTTGTATTTGCAGAAAGCTTTGCTTCCGGCGCGTTTGCGCTCTTGATTTCGATCGCAAAGGTATGTTTCCAGTCGGCGATGGTATCCACTTCGAAGCCTTTGCTGTCCCGGTAAAAAGTGAGATTTGGCTTCCTACCGAGATTCATTCGGTGCTTCAGCAGCTCGGATACGGCGAATGTCTCAACAACAGCGCCTTTGTGCCGGCTTAAAAGCAGCTCTTCTTTGGAATCCAGCCGCAGGAGATGACAGAGCAGGCCGGTATCAACAAAATAGAGTTTCGGTGTTTTTACGATGCTTTTGCCCAGATTGCTGGTATCCGGTTCCAGGAAATGGATGATAAAGGACGTTTCCAGAATTGACAGCCATTGCTTGACGGTGGGCGCAGATACACCGACATCTCTGGCAATGCTTTCCATTGAGAGCAGCTGCCCGCTGTGAAAAGCACAGATCTGGATAAACTTCTTAAAAGTTGAAAGATTGGAAACGTTGATCTGGTCTCTGACATCCAGATCGAGATACGTATCGATATAGCTTTCAAACCAGTCCTCAGGAATGAAATGCTTTTCCGGATCATAAAGCGGAGGATACTGTCCGCTGTAAATCAGGTCATATGGATTGTCGGGGAGTATACCAGCATCGATCAATTCTCTTGCAGAAAAAGGAAGCAGCTTAAGAAAAGACACGCGCCCCGCCATGCTGTCCGTCGTATTTTGCTTCAGGCGGAATTGGCTGGAACCGGTAAGAATGAATTTGCCGGGCATAAAACCGGTGCTGTCAACATGCATTTTCAGAGCATCGAAAATTTCAGGCACCTTCTGCGCTTCGTCGATCACAGCGCCTTCCGGAAAGGCTGCAATGAAATCCGATGGGTTGGAGGCAGCCAGTTCCCGCATTGTCCTGTCGTCAAAGGTGACATAGCGCTTATTCGGGAAAACTGCCCTGGCCAGCGTTGATTTACCGCTTTGTCTGGGGCCGGTAATCCCAATGACCGGGAACTGGGATGCAAGGCGAAGAAGCGCTTCTTTCGCAATTCGGTTGAACATATTTCCCTCCAAAATGGAAAAATCCAAAACATCAAGTGGGAATAATCCAAAGTTTAATCTGGGAACGATCCAAAGTTTATCACAGGAATAATCTGAAGTCAAGAGAAAAACATCTTGCATTTGGCAATTGTGAAGCACTGCCAGAGATAAGGATTCCTCAGAGCGTAGAAAAAGCGGGTAGCAGTTCTCGAAAATACTGCTACCCGGCAGAGAGCGGGTGTGGGCATCAGCATAGAAAATGACCGCCCGGAGGCGGCCATGGTGGAGCAAAAAATCAAATATAGGACTTGCCTGGTTTATGTGTCATCTGCTATATTGTATCATGAAAAAAATGCGGATGCCGCAAAAATTTCGCGGAGGTTGTATCGATGCAGTATGGCAGAAGGCAATATATGGACCAGCTGATCCGGAAAAAGGACAATGGGCGTATCAAAGTGATCACTGGTCTCCGGCGGAGTGGAAAGTCCTACCTTTTGTTCACCCTTTACCGTCAGTATCTCCTGGAGAATGGCGTAGAAGAGAACCAGATTGTTGGTCTCGCTCTGGACGAGATCGATAACGTAAAATACCGAAACCCCTTTGAACTGAACAGATTCGTGAAGGCCAGGATGACGGATGGGGCTAAACGTTATTATGTGTTTCTTGATGAAATCCAGTTTGTGACCGAAGTGCAGAACCCGTATGTAAATGATCCGGACGGGAAGATCACCTTTATTGATGTCGTACTGGGTCTCATGAAGCTTCCCAACGCGGATATTTACGTGACGGGAAGCAATTCGAAAATGCTCTCCTCGGATATACTCACCCAGTTCCGTGACAGAGGTGATGAGATTCGCGTCAATCCGCTTTCCTTCGCAGAAATATATGAACATTATCAGGGGGATAAGCGCGGAGCATGGCGTGACTACTACACCTACGGCGGCATGCCCCTGGTTTGGGCGATGGAGTCCAATGAGGAGAAAAGCCGCTATCTGCGGGATTTGTTCAACCGCACTTATATCAGGGACGTTCTTGAACGTCATCAGGTGAAGAATGATGAAGAAGTTCTGGAGATTCTTCTGAATGTGCTGGCGTCGGGGACAGGCTCTTTAACCAATCCAAGCAGGCTTTCAAACACGTTCGCCAGTGAGAGGCACATTCCGATTGCCTCTGATACCATTGACAAATATATCGGATTCTTCATGGAAGCATTTCTGATCCGGAAGGCTGAGCGGTACGATGTGAAGGGAAGAAAGTACATCAAAACGCCCGTCAAGTACTATTATTCTGATCCGGGACTTCGGAACGCGAGGCTGGGCTTCAGACAACTGGAAGAAACGCATTTGATGGAGAATGTCCTTTACAACGATTTGGTACGCAGGGGCTTCGATGTGGACGTTGGCGTGATCGAGCAGAATGTAAG
>CACXBN010000246.1 GCA_902765885.1 uncultured Ruminococcus sp.
CGCGCTGTGCTTCGCTTGCTTTTGGAAGCGGCAGGAGACTGAACGTTGATTCCATGTCTCTCAGCTGGTTGATACATCCCAGCATCTCATAGTAATAAAGCGCCCTGTCTGACGAGAGTATCTCAATACCCTCTTCATTGCCTACCGACAGATAGTTCGGACTGCAGACAATGCTGTTGTATACATGTTCTGCTGCGTTGATATATGATTCGCTGCTTATTCTGATTTCAGGTATACCATCGGCATCCGGACCTGCTATAAGTGTGTTGCATCCTTCAATAAAGTGAATCATGACATAGCCGTTGTCAAGAAGTCCCCAGCTGTCATCCATTGTCATAACACCGTCGCCGTTTATTTCCTTTGTTACGACAGCAGCGTCTGTCATCATGCGGTCAATTGTCCATTCACCGGAACGCACATATTCAGCGGGATCCGTGAGATTGTTTTCTTCAACAACCATCTGGTTATAGAACACGACAGGCATCGCATAGTCATCGAAAATATTATAGTGACCAACGATGAGATACAGCTTTGAGTTTGCGTAGCTGTATGCGTTTACAAGTTTCTGATCCCACCAGTCAGCCTTAAGATCAAAGCTCTCTATATCGTACAGGTTGTAGAAATATCCGTCCATCGCGGCACGCATGTTACGGTCGATGTTACCGACAAACATATCATACGCGTCTTCCTGGTTATCGACAAGTCTTCTTGCAAGCGCGATCTGATCATAAATGTACTCGCCTGCTTCGATGAGAGATATTTTGACATTCAGAAGCTCTTCAGTAAGCTTGTTCCTCCTGAAAACGGCACTCTGAAAGTTGTCAGAGCCTTCTTCTTCATACCAGATTTCACTTCCGTTATCTTCATTAATAAGATAGTGGCCTTTGTCTCTGCCTAAAATTCTGAAGTCATATCCTTCAAAATCATACTGACCATATGTTTTCTTAACATAGGCAGTAGTGGATTTATCAGCGTCTGTCACTTCTATCGAAATAGAATCGCTGGTATCCTGTCCGCTTTGCTTGCCGTTGTTACATGATGCCAGAACGGGAATCAACAGTATTCCGGCAAGTATCAGAGCGAGCACTTTTTTAATCATGAATTTCACCTTCTTTTCGGAGAATACAATTTGTTCATTGTAGAGACATATTATCACATTTATGTAAACAAAATGTGAACTCCATATGAATTTACAGTAAACTACATTTGTAGGTATTTTTCGTATTGAAATAACTGTCACGAAAAATAAGTTTTGAAAACATCAAACCTGAAAACACTTGATTTGGGAGATACTTCTGTTATAATAATATCAAATATGATGTGAAAAATCAACTGCGAACATTTTTGTTATGCGGAGGAGGAATATGTCAAGAAATTCTTTTTTCCTTACTGACATGTGGAAGGAAATCGCTGCAGAGCACAAGCCGCTGCTAAGTTATGTCAACGCAGGGCTGCCTTATGAAGACTGGAAGAAATCAGCAAAAGAAAAGCTCATGGAGCTTCTGGGGGAATTTCCCGAAAATGTAGATCCTGAGCCTGAAATCGAATCCAGCGTTGAACATGACGGATACATCCGTGAACGCGTAGTATTTAATGTTGATAAATACATGGCTGTTCCGTGTGTTCTTCTTATACCGGCTTCAAGAAAACCCGGAGAAAAACTACCCGCTATTGTCTGTTCTCACGGGCACGGCCCATACGGCAAAGACCCTGTTGCGGGAGTCAGAGGTGATGCACAGCATGAAGCTGAGATCGCCAAAATGAATTATAACTATGCCGAAAAGATGGTAAAAGAGGGTTTTGTAACGATTTCTCCTGATCTGAGAGGATTTGGAGAGAGGCATGAATATATTGCCGCAACATCCACGGGAAGAGATCTGTGCAATATCAACTTCAACAAAGGTGCACTTTTCGGAATCTACACCCTGACTCTCAACATCTGGGACATTATGAAGTGCATTGACTATCTTGAAACAAGAGAAGAAGTGGATTCTGAAAGAATAGGAATGATGGGATTATCTTATGGCGGAACCGTAACAACATTCGCGTCTGCCGTGGAACCGAGGATCAAGGCTGCTGATATCATAGGATATGTCAACCCGTTTGCCTCTTTTGCAATCAGGGATTCAAATTATTGCGGTTCGCAGTTTGTTCCAAATATATACAAATATTTCGATACGTATGACATAGCCGGTATGATAGCTCCGAAACCTCTGCTTGTTGAAATGGGGATTTATGACCATTGTTTCCCATTCAAAGATCTTTCAAAGGGCTTTGAAGGCATCAAAACAATCTACGCTGCGGCAGGTTACCAGGAAAAACTCTGGTCAGACATTCATCCCGGAGGTCACGCACATTCAGGAGTCCGGGCGCCGGAATTTTTCAAAAAATATTTATAAATTCAGAAAGAGAGAAAAAAAGTGAAGCCAGGAAAACTTTTTGAAAGCGGGAAATATTTTGTCGGAGTAAACTATTGGGCATCTCATGCCGGTATGTTCATGTGGAGAAACTGGAATGAGGAAGTGGTGGATCATGATCTTAAACTTCTTTCGGAATCAGGTCTCCAGGTCTTGAGAGTTTTTCCGCTGTGGCCTGATTTTCAGCCACTTCGCGTCCACCTTACAGGTGGGAAAACAAATAGCGAATATCGTTTCGGAGAAGATCCGCTTCCGTTTACTGAAGCAGGTCAGTGCGGTGTTGATGAGGTAATGGCTGACCGTTTTGAAATTCTTTGTGACATTGCAGAAAAATACGGACTGAAGCTGGTGGTCGGCCTTATCACCGGATGGATGAGCGGAAGAGTCTTTTTACCTGAGCCTTTTTCCAGCCTGGAGCCGCTCAAGGACCATAGCGTGATGAAATGGGAAACACGTTTTGTAAGATATATGGTCAGAAGATTCAAAGATCACCCGGCTATTGGCGCATGGGACCTCGGAAATGAGTGCAATTGCCTCGGAGACGCAAACCATGATGATGCCTTTATCTGGGCTTCCCTGATAACAAACACAGTCCGTTCAGAGGACCGCTCACATCCCGTTGTGTCCGGTATGCACGGCCTCAGACCTGAAGGATCACATCCATGGTCTGCTTCCGATCAGGGAGAAATACTGGACATTCTGTGCACTCATCCATATCCGATGTTCACTCCGTATTGCAATATAGATCCGCTCAACACTATGCGCTCTGTGATTCATGCCACAGCCGAATCCGTATACTTTTCCTCCCTTGGCGGAAAACCGTGCTTCGTGGAGGAAGGCGGAACCCTGGGCCCGATGATAAGCAGTGATGAAATGGCCGGCAAATATCTCAGAGCATCACTCTTCTCTACATGGGCACATGACCTGAGAGGATTCTGCTGGTGGTGCGCATTTGACCAGGATGAGCTGACGAACACGCCATATGACTGGGATCCGGTAGAAAGAGAGCTCGGACTTTTCACATTCAACAGCACCAAAAAGCCTGTCGTTGACGAATTCTCCAAATTCAGGAAATTCATCGATGAATATCCGTATGAGAAACTTCCGGACAGACTTCTTGATGCGACTGTCGTCATAACCTCTGGGCAGGATCAGTGGGCAGCGGCATTCGGATCATTTATCCTTGCAAAACAGGCAGGACTGGATGTTGATTTTGTATGGTGCAAAGATGAAATACCGGAGTCTCCGGCATATATCATGCCGTCTGTTTCAAGCAACCATGCAATCTCAAAAAGAGCTATGGATACGATTCTCGAAAGAGTTTACAACGGTGCAACTCTGTATATTTCACTGTCCAACGGCATTCTGTCCCACTTCAGGGAAATTACGGGGCTTTATCTCAAGTCAAGAAATCAGAGTCCAGTTGAAAACGGCGGAGTCGAAGTAAAAATAGATGGTGAAACACTTCGCTTAAATCCCCCATACAGACATGTGCTTGAGAGCGTTGGAGCAGACGTTCTGGCGGCTGATCAGACGGGCAATCCGTTCTTCAGCGTGAATAAATACGGTCAGGGCAAAATATATTTCTGCAACGCACCCGTGGAGATTATTTCCGCGACATCAGGAGGCTCTCTCGAGGAGAACGGGCAGGTGCCGTTCTTTGTCAAGCATCATGTTTTCAAGATATACGAACTGCTCGGCATCAAAAATCCATCCAAGGTTACGGCAAAAACATCTCCCGTTATCGGCATCACCGAACATCCGATTTCGGAAAACAAGAGAATAATAAACATTATTAATCAGTCACCTGATCCAATAGAAGAGAACATTTCAGTTTCAGACGGATTCACTTTCAGGGAATTCTATTCTCCTTCAAGCGGAATCAACGTTAGATCCTGCGATTGTGGAATTAAAGTCACAATTCCCGGAGACACAGGCGTTTCCGTCCTCATCGAGAAATAACTCAAAAGAATAAGGCGCACGGTTTTTCAGCTCACATGCTGAATACCGTGCGTCTTTTGTTTTGCGATTATCTTCTGCCGCCGAAACCGCCTCCACCGAAGCCGCCTCCACCAAAGCCGCCTCCGCCGAAACCTCCGGAATAATTTCCTTCAGCTGAAGAGGTCTGTGTCCATGTGAGAACACTCGATCCGTCCTTAGACAATTCATATGATCCGTTCAATATGAATGCATCTGATGCTATCCATACGGAAGAATAGGAAGAATCCAGGACAAATGAGACTATCTCACTGCCGTCCGATGATTTAAGAACGTAATTTCCTGCCTGGAATGATGATCCGCTTGAAACATAATAATTTACCGAACCGTTTGCCGGGACAGATGCGATGCCTCCTAATGCTACAATAGTTCCTCCGGTC
>CACXBN010000247.1 GCA_902765885.1 uncultured Ruminococcus sp.
AATAATAAGCGGTCTGAAAAGCCCGGATTCAAAGAATTTCAAAGTTTTTCTGCCGATATAACGTTTTTTATCAGAAATAATCAAACGGGGCTATGCTGAATCGATTTGTTCAGCGGTTCCTTAATCCGCCTGTATTTCTGCGAATGTGCACGTAAAGGAGTCCAGGACAGATTCAAGTGTCGCCTCATCGGCCCGCAGATCGAAAGCCACAGAATAAAACTCGGAAATTCTTATTAGGATCTGGTATATCACCGAACCTGTTACGCGTGCGTATGCGTACTCATATCCCAGAGCGGTTTTGCCTGTTGAAAAATCAGGGATATGATTGATACCGAGCATTGTGAAGTATCCCTGCGCCCCCCCTGTTCTTAGATATGACCAGTATTCATGATACAGATCCGGCATTGTGTCTGCCGCAGGCAGCGAGTAGAACAGCCCTATGGACAGGACATTCATTTTTGCATCGTTCTCAATAACATAGTACGAATTGACCGAAGAATCACTCTCGCCAGCTTCATCAGATAAAAAGCTGTCCGGAATATCTGCCGAAATGCAGAGCTTTCTGCCGTCCGGATACCAGAGATCCTGCGGAAATACATATGCTATTCGTTTGAATCCGTTTGCCGGTTCGCCTGATTCTGTTCCGCCGGTGATGACATCAGACTGTGATGTCTTGTGTTCCGCGGTAAAACTGCCGGATTCAGCGATAAATGAATTCACGATTCTTTCGATTATTTTCTCATCGCCTTCGCCAAGTCCTATATCACGGTTAAATGCTCCGTCATATACAAGGGCCGCTACAAATCTGCTGTCAAACTGGATATATATGTACGATGTTATCCAGTGGTTTTCATCGTGTTCTCCCGTGTAGACAACATAATGATAGCCGTTCGGGGATCTGCCGGTTTCTGTTTTGAAGACCATATGCCGGTTACTGAAAACACTCGATGACATCAGGTCTTTAAATCCCTCTTCAAGCACAAAACTGTCGTTCACGGCGTATATCTCGCCGTTGTTTCCGAACGACAGCACTTTCATGTGCTTTACGGAGTTGAGAGGAATAGTTGTCTGCGCATAATACTGGAACTTGTTTATGACTTCCGGCTGGACAAGTTCGGCAGGAATCTCAAATGACAGTTTCAGACCGTCGATACTGAAATATGAATACGGTTCATCCGAATCCATGGCGATGGCGGGAGTGTAGCAGACTGTTTTATACGATGACCGGTCCAGAAGTACTGTGTATGCCCTGTATATTATCGCGATCGTCTGTTCCAGAGTAAGGTCATTGCCAGGAGAAAACAGCGAATTCCCTGTACCGTTTATGATCCCGGCCTCACAAGGCCATCCAAGTTCCGTATCAAGCCATGCATAATTATCGGTTATATCCGTGAAGCTGTGCCCGTATCCTGCAGTATCGATGCCCGCAAGATTTGCGATACGGTTTATCATCGCCGCAACATGAGCCCTCTTAAGCGTTCCGTCCGGGGAGAACCTGTGATCTCCGGTACCTTTGATTATGCCCAATGCGTTGGCTGATAATACATCCGGATCATCTGTATCGTCAAAAGCGTCATCATCGATCGAAAAACCTTTTTCCGATATGAGTTCTTCAGTGGTTTGACCCGTGATTACTTCGGCAAGATTCACAAACAGCCTGGCAACATACCCTCTTGAGACAGGAGATGAGAAATCACCGAGCATCTCTTCAGGAACAAGCCCGGCATAATATGCAGCCGCAACTTCATACACAGCCCAGCGTGAAGGGCTTTCTCCTGCGCTGACGGAGACAACTGTTCCCAAAAGAACAGCGATTATGACAAGAACAGATATTATCTTCTTCATTTAAACCGACTCCAATATCAAAAGCAATTGCATCAAAACTATTTTATCATCTTCATTTCTAAAAAGCAAGAAAAATCCAAAGTAAAGATATAGATATAGAAAGTCATAAATATTCAGGATAAGTCGAAAGTTAATATGAATAATGAATTACGAACAGGGAGCTAAACAGAATTATGAACGGCGCAAAATATTCCGTTATAAACACAATGAAAGGGCCCGATACCGCAACTGACATTCTGACATTCGCCTCGGCCGGAAAAAGCAATATCAAGTGTCAGATAAACCGTATGTGGATCCTCGATCCTGCTGAAAACAGCAGATATACAGAAACGCAAGACGACAGTGTCATCCTTCATGACGGAGAGATATCCTGCAGACTGTCGTTCAGAAAACCAGTGTTTGATATCTCAAAACATGTCAGTCCTCTCAGGTCGGGAATCCTCGTATCCGTCGATTCGGGTCCGCATGATTCCGTCGAAATGGAGATAAGTTTTACTCCCACTCTATTTCCGCTTTCTCGCACCTCGTATTTTAGGCCGTTTTGCCTCTAAATACTGGGGCTTTTTTCTATGTGTTATACCATTTATCTTCTTTCTCCAAACTCGCGTTGCAAAAAGTGTTGCAAAAAGGCCTAAAGAATAGTGAGTAGTGGCTTGCGGAATATAAATATATGACACGATTTTCCGCAGCAGGCCGGAATGTATCACACGCTCTTTATCGGATGCCGAATGACAGTCTTCCATTTTTCAGGAGGAACTTTTCTTGCATCGGAAAGATAGATCTCATGGTGGAGACGGGTATCAGAAAAATCATTTTGGAACCCATTGTCCATCAGAAAACGGTCCATGGCAGCAACGGTCTCAAGTTCGTTGTCGAACGAACCGATGTGCATGCACTGAATGCAAAGCCCTTCATCAATTGTAAGGAATTCTGCGTTTGAACAATCGAGCTTTTTCTTCTTCGTCGTCGTCTCTACAGCCCAATCGAAATCGTCCTTTGTAATGAAATCCGGTAAACGAATAACCGAGATCCAGTTAAATGTTGATTTGTCCGTATAATCTACACCTTCAACGTTATCCTGCCACCAAAAGCCCTCCAGAGGCGGGACGACATAATCATAAAACCATCTACGATCTCCGGGGTATTCTTTGGCATATAGTATTCCTTGTATTCTTTCTTGAAGTCAAAAGCCATTGTATCGCCTCCTTATTAAATTCCCAGCAGCGATACAGGGAAACTAAACGCATTATCATTTATCGCCCTTACGGCATCTGTATTGTCTATCACCATACCACGCATTATCGACATTTTGTATTTCTCCAACACACTGAAGTTCTTTGTCGGCTTTGTCGGCGAAACACCTTTTTTGATCTCGACCGGGTACAGCGCACCGTCTTTTACCAGAAGAATATCGACCTCCTTTTTGTCTATATCCCTGTAGTAGTACAAATACTGAGCCGGATTCACTCCATTGTTCAGGAAGCTCTTTATCACCTCGCTGACAACATAGGTCTCAAAGAACGCCCCGTTCATGACCCCGTCTTTAAGCATTTCAGCAGACGGCCATTTACACAGATATGCGCACAGCCCCGTATCCATAAAGTACAGCTTGGAAGCCTTAATAATTCGCTTTGACATATTGGACATATATGGCTGAAGAAGATAGATTACCCCCGATGTCTGCAGTATCGAGATCCATCTCTTGCATGTTTCCACGTTGATTCCCAGATTCTTTGAGATATCGCTGTATACCAGCTCCTGGGCGGTCCTGAGTGCCAGTATTTCGATAAAGCGTCTGAACTGTAGTTCGCTTGAAACTGAGATCAGTTTACGGACATCTTTCTCAATGTACGTATCGACATAGGCTTTGTAATACGAGTTTCTTTCTGATTCGCCGGTGCATACATCCGGCATGCCGCCCTGAAATATATCCTCAAACACCTCCAGACTGCTCTTATAGAAATCCGGGTGCGCATGTTGTTTTTGTAATGAGCTTTCAAAGTTGACGTCAAAGAGAGAGCCTTCTATCCCTCTTTTCTCCATCTGTGTGAATCCTGACATATTAATCACAGCGGTTCTTCCCGCAAGAGATTCCGATATCCCGTCCTGAAGCTCAAATTGGTTTGATCCGGTCAGGACAAACATGAGTCTTCTCTTTTCACCATTTCTCATCCAGATACGCCGCTGCTCATCAACGAGCCTTTTGATCTCGTTCAAAAGCCTCGGTTCTTTTTGAACCTCATCAATTATAAGCGGCCATGAGTGGGACTCAAAGAACGCCTTAGGATTATTATGAGCCAGAGCCAGCTCATCTGAATCATCCAATGTTACAAAAGCGAATTTATCACCAAACAGGTGATCCGCTGTGGTCGTCTTTCCAACCTGCCGGCTCCCGAATAATGTAATCACTTGAAATGATCCTGCAGCCTTCAACAGGACCCTCTCTATGTCTCTTTTCACATACATGCTGCCTCTACCACCTTTCCAAACGTAGAATAGCACATAATTGCGATTAAATCAATGGGCCATTATGTTTTTAATCGTAATTTGTTTGGGGCTTGCGTGTTGCAAAAGTGTTGCAAATCTCTGCAACACGTAAAGAAAAGATTCCGGAAACCCTGTGTTTTCAAGGGTTTCCGGAATCCTGTAATCCGTTTGCTACTATTCCCACTCTATTGTTGCAACTGGTTTAGGTGACAAATCGAAAAGAACTCTGTTAATTCCCTGCA
>CACXBN010000248.1 GCA_902765885.1 uncultured Ruminococcus sp.
ATGCTGTTCTTCAATACGGCCCATATATCATCAAATTCCGTTGTATTAGATGTATTTTCAAAGTTGATATTATCCATATAAACTCCTTTAAAAACGACAGTCCGCCCACTTTAAATCTTATCAATAAATTTTACCATAAAACGGGAATAAAGTCAAATATAAATGAATAAGGTATATAAATATAATATGAAGGAAAAATCACAAAAACAGACACGATGTCAAATTATTTTACATTTGTAAACAAAAGGAACCGGAATAAATAACTGGCATGTTATATAAGTAAAATAACGGCAATACGATATGTAAAAGATAAAAAAATGATAAAAAAACGAAAAATCGCTTAAAAAACATAATTTAAATAAAATAAATAACTTGACAATTGCAAAACCGATGATTTATAATTAATCGTCTATCTGTGCGGTTTTTTCGCACAGCCGTAAAAAAGAACAAAACTGAACAGTTAAGATAAAGGAGGATTCATCATGCTTAGAACTTATCAGCCCAAAAAAAGGCAGAGAAGTAAAGAGCACGGTTTCAGAAAGAGAATGGCCACTGCAGACGGCAGAAAGGTTCTCAAGAGAAGACGCGCTAAAGGTCGTGCCAGACTGACACACTAAGAAGTAAACACAACCTCCGTGTTATAAGAGAAATCGGAGGTTTTACTTTTATTATTTATTCATGCAGGCAGTATTACTGCAAAAAAAAGAGATCTCATAGTAGGGGGTTTTCTTTGTGAAATATTATACCATTAAGGAAAATCACCTGTATCACAAGACTTTCAGAAACGGAAATTCATGTGTTACCGGAACCATGGCGGTGTATGTCTTAAGAGATAAAAAAGCCAATATTTTAAAAAAAGAAAACCCAAGGAAAGAAAAATATAACAGAATAGGAATACAAGCCTCAAAAAAAGTCGGAGGCGCCGTTCAGAGAAACAGGGCGAAAAGGGTAATCAGAGAAGCGTACAGAAAGATAGACAGGGAATACGGCATAAAAAAAGGCTATCTGATAGTTATCTGCCCCAGAAAAAAATGTACGGAAATAAAGCTTGCGGATGCATTCAGCGATCTGTACGGGAGTTTGTTGAAGATTGGAATTCTCGCAGAAAGCGGAGAAAATGATGCTTCCGCGTCGGAAAGCGTTCCTAGAGATGAAGAATCTTAAAAAAATACTTGAAAAGATACATCTGGCGATATGCAATGTGTTTTTGATTCCGGTACACATTTACAGAAAATTCATTTCACCATATAAAGGACAGTCGGCTTGCAGATTCAGGCCAACCTGTTCCGAATACGCTATTCAGGCAGTAAAGGAATGGGGAATCATCATAGGTCTTGTTATGGCCGTGATAAGAGTGATCAGGTGCAATCCGTTTTCAAAAGGCGGAGAGGATCCTGTGCCGACAAGAAAAGAATTTTTTGAAAAATTCAGGAAAAAGAAGACGGAGATTCCGGACAGGCTCGATACAGAACCTGCCGTGTCGGATGTAGAAAGAAAAACCGGAGAAGAAAATGGGTGATTTCTTTAGCTTTATTCTAGTCCCTCTGGGATATGTGATGAGGTGGTTGTACTCACTGACAAACAATTACCTCGCAGCAATTCTGCTTTTCACATTGCTTGTGGAAATACTGCTTATTCCGCTTGCAATAAAACAGCAGAAAAATCAGATCAAACAAGCCAGCCTAGCGCCGAAAGTTGCCGCTATCAATAAAAAATATGCAGGCAGAACGGACCAGGCCACGAATCAAAAAAAGCAGCAGGAAATCATGGATATGTACCAGAGTGAGCATTTTAATCCTGCAGGCGGCTGTCTGCCTTTGCTCATCCAGTTACCTATCATTATGATCCTTTATGGCATCATTCGTCAGCCGCTTACTTACATAAGCATGCTCACCAAAGACGCCATAACATCTCTTTCGGGTCAGCTTACAAACCTTGGCCATACTATAGTCAACGGAGACGAGATCTCCATGATTAAGTATGCAACTGAAGAGGGAATAGAAAAATTTTCGGAGCTTTCTGAAAAAATCATTCCTCAGATGAACATAGGAAGTTTTAACCTGTCCGATACCCCCAGAATAGAATTTAATCCTTTCAACTGGCTGATGCTGATACCTATCCTGACATTTGTTGTCATGATAGTAACTCAGAAAATTACTCAGAAGTTTTCATATCAGCCGCCTGAACAGGCCGATGCTCAGAAAAAGCTGTCGATGAAGATAATGATGTATGCGATGCCTTTGCTTTCAGTATATATCGAGTTCCAGCTTCCCGCCCTCATAGGCATATACTGGATCTTCAGAAGTATTCTTCAGACAGTGGAAAGAATAATAATTTCAAAACTCATGCCTCTTCCGAAATATACGGAAGAAGACTACAAAGCAGCTGAAAAAGAAGTTGGGAAAAACAGCGTAAAATCAAGAGAAAAGAGCGAAAACTTTGTCAGAAGCCTCCACCACATAGATGATGAGGAATATATAGAAAGACATAAGGAAGAACTTCAGGCTCTTGAAGAGGCAGAAGCTAAAAAGAACCAGCCCAAAAAACTGATTCCGCCAAAGAAAAACAAGGCAGAAAAGGATGAAGGCTCGGTTACAGATTCCGCAAACGCTCCCGCAGCCATCAAAAACGATGAAAAAACGAATTATAAAAAGAAATAAAAAATAAGACAAGCAGGAAAGAAATATTTATGAGTGAAACATATATAGTAACTGCAAAAACGGTCGAACTTGCAATAAGAAAAGCAAATGAGCAGTATGCTGATGAATCACATGAAATATCATACGAAATCATGGAGATGCCTAAAAGAGGAATTTTCGGAATAGGAGCAAAGGATGCAAAGCTTAAAGTCAACGTCACCAAGATCCATTCCGTTACTCTTGATTCATTAGTCGATGATATCAAACATATGAAAGTTTTCACCGACAAGAGAGGAGACGAGGAAAACAAATCCAAGAACACTCCGAAAGACGAGAAAAAGAATCTCCAGAATTCATCAGACCGTAATCAGAACAACCAGCAAAAAGATATAAGAAAAGACAAAAATAACAATAACAAGAAACATAAAGGTAACGAAGGAAAACAGGAACAGAGACAGAACGGCAAACCTGCACAGAAGACGGAAAAACCCGCAACAGAGCAGAAACCAGCCGAGATAAAGGAAGAAAAGCCCAAAACGAAACTTAACAATCAGGCGCTTCCCGGAAAAAGAAACAAACAGTTTAAAGCAACAGGAAGCGAAAACAGTGTTGAAACTGCCTCTGTTACGATCAATCAGCCCGCAAATCTCAATGATTTTGAGGGAGAGAAGAAGAGTGAAAGCACATTCGGATCATACAAGGCAGCATCCGGCGGAAAAATCAGCAATGACGTAAAAAGAAACAAAAAGCCTCAGGTAAAACCTGAAAGCACAGATAAAGCAGCAGACATAGTTGTTATAAAAGAATCCGCAAAAAGTGCAGAAAAAGCAACCGAAATTCCCGTAGCTGAGCCTGTTGTAAGCCCTGTAATAAAAGAAAAAGAGGCAGTATCGAAAGAAGAGATGAAATATGCTCTTGATTTCGCCAACACTCTTCTTGTGAATATGGGTCTTTCTGCAAAGGCAGAGGCTGCAGAAAAACCGGATGGGGAAACACTCATCGTAACAGAAACCGAAACAGAATATCCAAAAATCAATATTACGGGTGAAGAAGCATCTGCGATTATCGGACATCATGGAGAAACTCTTGATGCAGTACAATATCTTGTAAATCTGTCAGCAATCAGAAAAACAAAATCAAGCGACGGTGATTATGTCAAAATCGTCGTTGATGCAGGAGATTACAGACAGAAGAGAGAGGCAACACTGCGCGCTCTTGCGAGAAGAATGGCTGCAAAAGCCGTAAAAAACAAGAGAAACGTTTACCTTGAGCCTATGAACGCTTATGAAAGAAGAATCATCCACAGCGAACTTCAGTCATACCATGATGTTTCAACACATTCAGTGGGCAGTGATAAAGACAGAAAAATCGTTGTTACATATGAAGGACCGGGGAAGAACAGAAAAGGCGGATTCCGCGGCGATGATGTTCAGACAACCGATACAGTCATTGCCGATGTTCCGAGAAGGACCCACAAAATACAGAAGCTTCCCATAGACAAACTTACCGATTACCTTGATGGAAATGAAACAGTAACAGTAACGGTAGAGGAACAAGAAAACGAATAAAAGGAATAAAGATCAGGGCGGAATTGTCTTCGCCCTGATCTTTAATAATCCAAAAAAGAATTTGTAGTTGACACGGGCAAGTCTGCTGTGCTATAATTACAAAGCTTTGAAAAACCTAATAAAAGAATAGACACAGAAGCACATGCAAAGGTGGCTGAGCTGGTCTAAGGCGCACGACTGGAAATCGTGTGTTCGGCTAATAACCGACCGAGGGTTCGAATCCCTCCCTTTGCGTCAAGATTGACAAACCCATTCCATACCTTAAATGGAGTGGGTTTATTGCTTTTTCAAGGTGCTATTTACCCAAACATTTTTTGTAAAAAGAATTGCCGATGCCAAATTGATGACTTCAATTTGACACCGGCATTTTTTATTGAAACGCTGCTATTTCACTTTGGCGGCAGACGCGTGTTCCGATACATATCATTGCTCTTCAACCGGCCCGAAGGTCTTCATAAAACGCTTCAGCAGAAACGCGCAGAAATACGGAAACGTATATATTCCGTTTTCATGACCGATATTATTCTTTGAGAACTTGAAGCCGTAACGTATGTCAGGATACCGATCCGAGTCGATCAAAGTTTTCATGGATTTTGCTTTGCCCGTTTTTGCTTTTACTTCAACCGGGATCAGGGAAGCGGCGGATCTGACAAAGAAATCCGTTTCAAGCGTCGAGTCATCTCGTCTGTAGTAAAACAGTTTGTATCTCTGCTTGACGAGAGCTTCGCCGACCATATTTTCGTACAGAGCGCCTTTATAAACTCCGAGATTCTTGTTCGCCCGTAAATCCTCCTGCGATTCGTCGTCCAGCATAGAAACGAGAAGCCCGGTATCCGCAAAGTACAGTTTGAAAACGTCGGGGTCGTAATTGCCCCCGAGCGGCAGCTCTGGGAAATCCATACAGTAACAGATATTGACCATTCCCGCGTCGGCAAGCCATTCGGCACAGCCTCTGTAATCGCGGAATCTTGCGCCGGGTGCTACTTTTGAGATCTGAAACTTTTTGTTTTCTCTTGCAAGCTGCGGAGCGACTCTGTTGAAAACGTTTATGATCCTCGACTGGTCTATTCCCGAGGCGTACTTGCGGATATCCTCTCTGTAGTCCGCTATGAGCTGCTTTTGCGTATCGAGGGAACCTTCAAACGTCTTCTTTTCAATGAATTCGGAAACCACCGCGGGCATACCGCCCAGAATGCTGAAATCAAGAAAGTGCGAATGAAAGACGTCCATTTCCAATTCACTAAACGGCGTCAGGGTCGACATATGCTTCAGCATTTCGGAAACGGTTTCGTCACCGTAACCTTTTGCCCACAAAAACTCCTCAAAGTCCATTGAGTACATGTCGTAGTCCTTTTTGTATCCGACGCTGTTGCTTTCGATCTTTTTATAGTTCACCCCTAACATAGAACCGCTGCATATTACGTCGTACCGTCCGTCAATGCAGAAAAATTTCAGCGAAGTCGCAATCTCCGGAAACTCCGTGATCTCGTCGAAGAATATCAGGGTCTTTCCCGGAATGAATTTTTTGGACGGATCAAGGAGCGAAATGTTTTTAATAATGCTTTCGGCTTCGTAATCGTCTGAAACGATCCCTTTATATTTTTCGTCCCTTACAAAGTTTATTTCAATAACGCTTTCATAATGATCAGCCGCAAAATGCTTGACCGATTCGGTTTTTCCGACCTGACGGCTTCCTTTAATAATAAGAGGTTTTCTTTTCGGATCGGCTTTCCACGCGCGAAGAAACGCGTCAATCTTTCTTTTCAAATACATAAACAATTCTCCTCCCGTTTCAAAGCCATTATACACATTTTAACAGCGAAAGTCAATAGCATATTCACAAAAAATGAGCGAATAAAACGACGATATGCACAAAAATCGTCGTTTGAGTCTTTTAATCGGATTATGTCGCCAAAATATTGATCCGTTTCCGTAACGAAACGGGTCTTTTTTTTGTTGCCAAAACGCGAAAGATTTACAAAAAATTCATATTTAAACCCCAAAAACAGGATTGTTTTCTTGAAAACGCACTGAAATGTACCGTGAACCTCTCGCATATTGAATAAGCGAGCTTCTGGGTACGAATACCCAACCCATTTCACGTAGGGTCTATCCGTTCGGATTTC
>CACXBN010000249.1 GCA_902765885.1 uncultured Ruminococcus sp.
GCGCATAGCGGAAGAACAGGGATTCATCAACGCTCAAAAGCATGACAGCCAGGATATCTGTTTTGTTCCTGACGGTGATTATGCGGGATTCATCGGGAGATATACAGGGAAAGAATATCCGCATGGTGATTTTGTTGATGAAGAGGGCCGTGTGCTGGGTGAACACAAAGGGATAATCAAGTATACAATCGGACAGCGCAAAGGCCTTGGTCTGGCACTTCCTGCGCCGCTATATGTATTACGAAAAGACATGGACGGCAACCGCGTCATCCTTGGCCCGAATGCAGATCTTTTCAGCAAATCAATGGAAGTATGCGATTTCAACTGGATCGCTTTTGATGAGCCTGAAGAGCCGTTCCACGCTGCGGTAAGGGCAAGGTACAGCCAGAAAGAAGCCCCGGCTGTTGTGACCCCGCTTGGAAACGGCTGCGTACATGTTGAGTTTGACGAGCCGGTACGTGCCATAACTTCCGGACAGGCCGCAGTCGTATACAGCGGAGACACCGTGATCGGCGGCGGAACGATAGAGTAAACCATGTGTACCGGGTACAAAAGTTCTTTGTTTTCGTTATTGCAGTAGGAACAGATCAATCATTTTGTTAAGTTTTTTCATATCGATGCTCCCGTCTTTTTCCTCGGTAGTAATCAGTAGATCGCGGTTCGGATAAATACCGTTTTCTATATACTTCCTTTCCTTCCATAAAAACGACTCACGGTATTTACTGTTATCAAGCATACTTACATGTTCGTGATATATTACTCGGTCGGTGCCCGGTATCAGGACAGTAAAATCAGGATGCAGCACAGTTCCATCACCTAATAACAGTTTCTTTTCATATGTGTAATGCAAACCGCGTGTTGAATAAGTGTCCGCTATAGCAACCTCCGCTCTTGAACGCACCCAGAGTCCGGAAGATGTCCGATGGATTCTGCCTTCTGCTCGAAAGTCCTCATCATCAGTAGTTTCATCCCATATTGAGTAATCGATATATCCTGTATGTCTGAATATTCCATCCGTTATTTGTGAGTATGCCTTGTTAAGAGTCGGTATAAGCTGATTGGGGTCATACACCTTAAACTTTTTCAAAGTCCGCTTTAAAAGGGCTTGATCATATTCTAGCGATTCCATCATTTTTTCTATACATCGTCTAGCCGATAGCTCACTGACTATTTCACGCTTGTTTTCCTTATACTTTGAATCTGCAAAAATATCTCCTAGTTTGAGAACCTGTTTCCCATTGTCAACATAAAAATACTGATGTCCGTGCGATGCGTTGACGGTCAGCTTCCCGTGTGGAATGGTTTTCAATTCCCCATTCAGTTTGTTGTATAGATTCGTTTCATCATCCAGTTCCTGTCGTACATATTCCTCAAAATTCATGTTTACCCCCTGATTACTAGTTGTTGATGTCTATACTGCTATTGCCTGGAATCAGTTTACATTTTTTACCATATTATGTGTGTGAAGATATTGTGTGATTTTTTCCCCTTACAAGTTACAGAGAAAATCATTTTGCGGTTTTGCGCGGGAATCAAAGAGTTTGCTATTTGCTTGCTGTCCGATTGAAGATAACAAAGCAAATACTTTCGCATAGTGAAGTGGGTTTTCAGTGAAATGCAAGATATGACGATTGCATTACGGAAGATTTCCGGGGAAAATGCAATAAAAATCAACATTTCCGGAAAATTGAAGGATTTAGCTTGTTGCGAGGGTAGGATACGATGCCATTTTCCGGAAACATGCATAGAAACAAATGATTTTGCGGATATTTTCCGCAAAAGAGACGCATAAACCGCTACATTGCGGATATTGATGTATCAGGTGTCAAATAAAGAACAGATGTATCAAGTGTCAATCGCGGTAAAGCTGGCGCAGCAGAATCAGCAAATAAAAAACCCTGCGCGGTTAACGCAGGGTTTTTTTATTCTGGCAGATTATGCCTACAGGCTCATCATGTACTTCAGTGTTCTTACGAGCTGGCTTGTGTAACCGTTCTCGTTGTCATACCATGAAGC
>CACXBN010000250.1 GCA_902765885.1 uncultured Ruminococcus sp.
CGAAGCCTCGCTTCGTCAGTTTTTTCTTTCGAAATGAGTTTTTCGGTTGTTACAAACACACCAACAATATACCTTTCTTCACGATATATTTAGGACTCAAGTGGAATCGGTATGGATTTCGGAAAACCCTATATAATGTTATTAGGTCAGATCAGGGCAACGAAATGCGGGTCGCCGATAAATATACCCTCTCTTGCAAAACAGACAATCGGATACTGAAGAGAATGCAGAAGATCAGAAAAGCGCTCGGGAAGATATCTCAGTTATGACTGTGTTTGGACATTCCAGGGTACCGTATGCTAATTATTTAGCCCGATTTATGCTGTGTTCACGGTAAATTCACAAATTTTCTTAAATTTGTTATTGAATAGAGCCTCTCTAAGTGGTAAATTATACTCAAACATTAGCACTCTTGTTGTTCAAGTGCTAAAACGTAAGTTATGTCGAATCATCCATATAAGAAGGAGGGATAGATTTGATCAGCGATAACAAAAACAAATTGAGCGACAGAAAAAAGCTGATACTCAAAGCGATCGTAGATGCTCATATTGCCAACGGTGATCCTGTCGGAAGCAAGCTTCTGACACGAAACGAACTGATATCATGCTCATCAGCTACCATCCGAAATGAAATGGCAGAACTCGAAAGCATGGGATATCTTGAACAACCGCACACTTCGGCAGGACGCATTCCTTCCGAAGCAGGATACAGATTTTATGTTGACTGGCTTCTTGACAGATACAATCTGACACGGGCAGAAATAGACGAGCTCAAAAACAGCCTGCAGAAAAAGCAGTCTGAGCTGGATTCCATCTTGCAATCCGCTCTTGCGGTTGCGGCAAAACTTACAAATTACACGGCTATTTCAGTTAGGCCCAAGATAGAAAAGATCACCGTATCCCGATACGAACTGATGCGACTTGATGATTATTCTTCAATGCTCATCATGCTTGTCGGCGGGGTAGTAAAGACAAAATATTTGAGATCAAACACGGTAATATCATCTGAAGCGACACATGCACTTGCGATGATTCTGAACATGTATGCCGTTGGTCTCACTGCTTCTGACTTCACCATGCCGCTTATAATGGAAATGGAACAGCATATGGGTAACTATGATTTTCTGGTCAGTCCGGTTGTAAAGGCTATATGCATGACTCTTTCGGAATTTGACGGCGGGGATCTGAAAATAGAAGGAGTTAACAAACTGCTTTCATACCCTGAGTTTTATAATCTGGAAAGACTTCGTGAAATGCTCATGCTGTTTGAGAAAAAGGACGACCTGCTCGAGATCTTTTCCGGAAAGCCGACAGAACCCGAGAAAGTCCAGGTATATATAGGAAAAGAAAATCTGGTGAAAGTCATGGACAACTCAACATTGATTTTCAAGGCCATAACCAACGACGGAAAAACCGTTGGAGCAATAGGTGTAATCGGACCTACGAGAATGGACTACAAGCGCGTGATAGCGACCATAGACAATGTTGCTAACGGAGTGTCCGCCGCGCTCGAAAGCAATAACAGCAAAAAAGATATTTAATATCTGAGGTTATCAAATGGAAGAAAAGAAAAATGCAGTCAACGACAAGGCCTTTGAAGATGAAAAAGCAAAGGAAACCAAGTCGGAAGCTGCAGAACGCGAAACAAAAGAAAGCAAAAAGGATAAAAAATCCGATATAAGGAAACTTCGTGAAGACCTTGCTTCGACAGAGAAAAAACTTGATGAGACTGTCAAAGCGCTAAACTCCGTCAACGATAAATATCTGAGAGTCGTTGCCGAATATGACAATTTCAGAAAACGCACTCAGGCAGAAAGAACAAATGTTTACGGCGAGGCTGTCTCAGATACGCTCAGCGGACTGCTTCCGATAATAGACAATCTCCAGTATGCGGCAAAATACTCAGGAGGCGACTCGGAAAAACTCGCAGAAGGACTTTCGCTTATTCTGAGCAAACTTCCCGAAACACTGGAAAAATTGAACATTCACCCATTCGGGGAAGCAGGAGAAACATTTGACCCCAACCTCCATAATGCCATCCTTCATGTGGAGGATGATAATTACGGGGAAGGCGAAATCGTGGAAGTGCTCCAGTGCGGTTACAAGTACGGAGATAAAGTTCTCAGATACGCGATGGTCAAAGTAGCAAATTGACAATATATAAATTCACAAAATCACAAAAAATAATGAAATTTTCAGGAGGGAAATAGGATGGCTAGAATTATAGGTATAGATTTAGGTACAACAAATTCGTGCGTGGCAGTTTATGAAGGCGGCGATCCCGTTGTTATTCCGAATTCCGAAGGCGCAAGAACCACACCTTCCGTAGTGGCATTCTCAAAGACTGGCGAACGTCTTGTCGGACAGGTGGCAAAGCGTCAGGCAATCACAAATCCGGACAGAACAGTATCTTCCATCAAGCGTCACATGGGTTCCGATTACAAGGTAACAATAGATGACAAGAGATTCACTCCTCAGGAGATATCAGCAATGGTTCTGCAGAAGCTCAAAACAGATGCGGAAGCATACCTCGGATCACCCGTAACACAGGCCGTAATCACGGTTCCCGCATACTTCTCTGACTCACAGCGTCAGGCAACCAAGGACGCCGGAAAGATCGCAGGACTTGAAGTTCTTCGTATTATCAATGAACCTACTGCTGCTGCACTGGCTTACGGTGTCGACAAAGACAACATCGACCAGAAGGTCATGATATTCGACTTGGGCGGTGGAACATTTGACGTTTCGATTCTTGAGATTTCTGACGGCGTATTTGAAGTTCTCGCCACAAACGGAGACACAAAACTCGGCGGCGACGATTTCGACCAGAGAGTAATAGACTGGATAGCTCAGGAATTCATGAAAGAAAACGGCGGAATCGACCTGAGAAAAGATAAGATGGCTCTCCAGAGACTCAAGGAAGCTGCAGAAAAAGCAAAAATCGAGCTTTCAACGACCACAACATCCAACATTAATCTGCCTTTCATTACAGCGGATGCAACAGGTCCTAAACACTTTGACGGAACTCTTACAAGAGCTAAATTCAACGAACTGACCGCAGACCTTGTCGAGCGCACGATGGGACCGACAAGAAAAGCACTTGCTGATGCAGGCCTTTCCGTAAATCAGATTGACAAAGTTCTTCTCGTAGGCGGATCCACAAGAATTCCCGCAGTTCAGGACGAAGTTAAAAACTTCATAGGAAAAGAGCCCTTCAAAGGAATAAACCCTGATGAATGCGTTGCTATCGGCGCTGCAATCCAGGCAGGTGTTCTCGGTGGAGACGTAAAAGATCTTCTTCTCCTCGATGTAACTCCTCTGTCACTCGGCATCGAGACACTCGGCGGTGTATTCAACAGAATAATAGATCGTAACACCACCATCCCGGTAAAGAAATCTCAGGTATACTCCACAGCTGCAGACGGACAGACATCCGTTGAAATTCATGTCCTTCAGGGTGAGCGTGAAATGGCAGCCGGCAACACTACGCTCGGAAGATTCATTCTTGACGGCATCACTCCCGCACCGCGTGGCGTGCCCCAGATAGAAGTTACTTTCGATATCGACGCAAACGGTATTGTTAACGTTTCGGCAGTTGATAAGGGAACCGGCAAAGAGCAGCACATCACCATCACATCATCCACAAACATGTCGAAGGAAGATATTGATAAGGCAGTCCGTGAAGCCGAAAAATTCGCTGATGAAGATAAGAAGAAGAAGGAAACAGTCGAAGTCAAAAACCGTGCCGAATCTCTGATTTACCAGAGCGAGAAGAATCTCACCGACCTCGGCGACAAAGTTTCAGATGCGGAAAAAGAACCGGTAAGAGCTGCCATCAACAAACTGAAGGAAACTCTTAATACAGACAATACTGAAGCTATCAAGGCTGACACTGAAGCTCTTGAAAAAGCATTCTACCCTCTCGCTGAAAAGCTTTACCAGCAGAGCCAGCCGGGTGCAGGCGCAGGTCCCGAAGCAAACGGAAGCACAGGTTTCACCGGTGATAATGCAGGCGGTCAGGATGGCAATACCTACTACAGCGCCGATTTTGAAGACAAGAGCGACAAATGATAATACAAAGCCGATAAATAATCGAAATGTTGCTCCCTATTCAGGGGAGCAACGTTTTCGCATTTCATATACTATTTAATCAAAACTGCCGGAGGAATTTTGTCAAATGGCAGACACAAAAAGAGATTATTACGAAGTTCTGGGCGTTGATAAATCTGCTGATGAAAGCACCATAAAGAAAGCCTACAGGACACTCGCCAAAAAATATCACCCGGATATGAATCCGGGAGACAAGGAAGCTGAAGCGAAATTCAAGGAAGTCAATGAAGCATACGATGTCTTGTCAGACCCTGACAAGAAGGCACGTTATGACCAATATGGCCACGCGGCATTCGATCCCTCATCCGGCATGGGTGGAGGCGGTTTCGGAGGTTTCGGAGACTTTGGATTCGATATAAGCGATATTTTCTCCAGCTTTTTCGGCGGAGGCGGATCAACAAGGAGAAACGGTCCGGTCAGGGGAGACAACATTCGTGTCAGACTGACATTGACTTTTGAAGAGGCTGTATTCGGTTGCAAGAAAGACATTTCCTACATGAAAGTCCAGAAGTGTTCTACATGTTCAGGAAGCGGGGCCGAAAAAGGCACGTCTCCCAAAACATGTCCGACCTGCAACGGCACCGGTCAGGTCCGTGTTTCACAAAGGACTCCCTTTGGCATAATGCAGTCATCAAAGACATGTGACGCATGCGGTGGATCAGGAAAAATAATAGAAAAGAAATGTCCTGACTGCAAAGGCACGGGCTTTACAAGGGTACAGAGAAAACTTGATGTAACCATTCCTGCCGGCATAGATGACGGCCAGCAGATCGGTCTGAAGGGCCAGGGTAATGACGGCATCAACGGAGGGTCTGCAGGAGATCTGAATATAGTCATTTCAGTGCGCCCGTCACCGATATTCGAGCGTGAGGGATATGATCTTTACTGCGATGTTCCGATCACTTATGCCGAAGCCACTCTTGGTGCTGAAATAGATATTCCGACAATAGACGGAGCCCAAAAACTCAGAATTCCTGAGGGGACCCAGACAGGAACCGTATTTACGGTTAAAGGTAAGGGTGTTACACGCATCAATTCCAGCTCAAGAGGCAATCTTTACGTTACCGCAAATGTCGAAGTGCCAAAAAATCTTAACAATGAACAAAAAGATCTTTTGAGAAAATTTGCAAGTGCCTGTGGAGAATCAAATTATTCAAAACGCCAGAATTTCTTTAAACGATTCAAAAAATAATACGCCTGAAAGGATAAAAGCTCAAGCATCATACTCACATAATGTTTGAGCTTTGTTTTATACAATGGAAAATCAAAACTGGATCCAGATAAAAGTGCTCTGTTCCTCAAAAGATGTTGACAAGGTATCCGCTGTTATGTCAATGGTCGACAATGGCCTTATGATTGAGGACTACTCCGATGTCGACCAGATTCTTAACGGAGTATACGGAGATCTTATCGACAAAGCCATACTTGAAGCCGACAGAACAAAAGCTGCAGTCTCCGTGTTTATACCGGAGATAAAGTCGCCTGCCGAAAGCGAGAAATTCATTTCAAATCAGCTTTCTGCCGATGGTATTGATTTCACGATTGAACACACGGGAGTCAGCGACAGTGACTGGGCGGATTCCTGGAAAAAATACTACAAGCCCATAAAAACAGGAGAAAAACTGGTAATAGTTCCTGTGTGGGAAAAATACAATCCTGAACCCGGTGAAGTAATCGTGCTTATGGATCCGGGCATGGCCTTCGGAACCGGAACGCACGAAACCACAAGACTCTGTGCATCAATGATCGAGAAATACATTGAGAACGGAGATTCTGTTCTTGATGTTGGATGCGGTTCGGGAATATTGGCTATTTCCGCTTCGAAACTCGGGGCTGGAGATTGTTTTGCATGCGACATTGATCCCGTTGCCGTTCGCATCGCCAGAGAAAATACCGTTCTGAATAAAACACCGAATGTAACATGTGAAGTATCGGACCTTTTGAAACAAGTTCCCGTGACAAAAGACGGATATGATCTGATAATTGCAAACATCGTTGCCGATGTCATCATACGTATGGCACCCGATGTCGGTAAATACCTCTCTGCTGATGGACATCTTATAGTTTCCGGGATAATCTCGGAAAGAGCCCGTGAAGTTACCGATGTTCTGACGGAAAACGGATTTGTGGTAGATTCGGAACAATATGAAAACGGCTGGTACTGTGCTTCAGTGAAAAAGAAGTAGTCGATTATGAAGAAAAGATCATCAATCATTATTGCCTTTCTGGTTATCATCTTTGCCGCATCATTCATGCTCTCAGGCTGCGACAACGGCGATTATGACTTTTCTCGTCCACAGGTCAGCGCTGATGTTTCATCTCAGTCGCTCGGAAGAATAATCGATCCGGGATCGGAGATCCGCGGCGTATGGATTGCGAGTACATATAATATAGATTATCCATCAAATCCGGATCTTTCGTACGATCAGCTGAAGAGTGAGATTGACGCGATTCTGTCGACATGTTCCGCAAACAAACTGAACACCATATTCTTTCAGGTCAGGCCGGCATGCGATGCTCTTTACAGAAGCTCCATTTTTCCGGTATCAAGAGCTTTGTCGAGCACAGGTGAACTCGTATTTGATCCCCTTGAATATCTGATCGAGGAAGGACACAGAAATAACATTTTCATTTATGCCTGGATCAATCCTCTGAGAGTGTCGCTTGGTGCAGCCGAGATATCTTCTCTTCCAGACACCTCTCCCGCAAAGCTCCATCCTGATTGGGTAGTTAATTACAACGGCAGACTGTATTTTAATGCAGGTATTCCTGAAGTCAGAAAGCTGGTATCGGATGGAGTCGCCGAAGTCGTAAAGAATTACGACGTCGACGGAGTCGTTTTTGACGATTATTTTTATCCGTATCCCGCATATGACTCGGCAGGGAGCCTTATCGAGTTTGATGATTCCAAAGAGTACTCTGAATACGGTCAGGCATTTGAAGATATATCCGACTGGAGACGCGATAATATCAACCGGATGGTTGAGCTCTGTTATGATGCAGTTCATAACGCGGACAGAGAGTGCGTATTCGGAATATCTCCTTTCGGCGTATGGCAGAACGACAATGGAAAGAATGATGGCAGCAAGACAAGGAATTTTGAGGCATATCACAGCCTTTACTGTGATTCACTGGCATGGATAGAAGGCGGATATATCGATTTTATATGTCCTCAGATTTACTGGCAGATGGCTTCCGCAACCTCGCCGTATGGTGTAATAATCGACTGGTGGAACAGAAAGCTTGACGGCTCTGACGTCTACCTGCTGACAGCTAATGCCGCTTACAGGTATGAGGAGGATGCGTGGGAAGATCCGCATGGTGAGTTATCGTGGCAGATAGAGTATTCAAGAAGCAGAAAATACTACCGCGGGAGCGTATACTACGGATATTCAGTAATAAAACGGAATGTGCTTGGTGCTTCGGATGAAATAATGACAGTAAATGAACATGAAATCGTTTATTCCGAGATAGTATCAAACGGTCTGGATATCAAAATTCTCTTTCCTGCCGAAGGCTATGAAACAACAGAAGAAACGATAGTAATTAAGGGTGCCTCGGATCCGTTTTATCCATTGACCATTAACGGTACAAAAGTCGGAAGGACGAAAACGGGAGAATTTGAGGCAGAAGTTTCTTTGACTACAGGCCTAAACAACTTCGTGCTGAAGGAAAACGGAAAAGAATACAATCTGAATATCATCAGAAAGCCATGAAAAAACTGCGGTTACAAGGAGATGATGAACTCTCCTGTATCCGCAGTTTTTATTGTTTTACTATTGTTTTTCGTTGTTATTATTTTTCGGCTCTGGCGGACAATCTTTGATCAAACATCCACTTCATGTTTTCGGTTTCGCTGTAAACATTATGCCATATGTCATGCTGACCGTCAGGATAATATTTATATTCGAAATTAGGGGCTCCTGCCCTCTTAAGAGCCGATACCATTTTACCCGTTCCTGTCATGGGAACAACGCCGTCTTTCTGACCATGGAACGCATAGATCGGTACATAGAACAACACATCCAGACATTCCGGATCTCCTCCGCCGCAGACCGGCATTCCGGCTGCAAACAGATCAGTATGTCTTGAGAGTATATCCCATGTGCCGTATCCGCCCATGGATATTCCGGTGACATATATTCTGTCTGAATCTACCGCATAGCGTTCAGTAATGTCGCCTATAAGTGCAACAACTCTTTTAAGCGCTTCGGACTCGGGTGTTTCGCTGACGGAATAAGGTCCCTTTTCAAAAGGCACATTCACCCACTGTTCATTTGCCGGGCACTGTGGAGCTATTATTATACTGTCATACACGGGCGATTCGGGATCTTTGAACATATCGACAACGCCTTCATTGAGCTGAACGTCATTGCCGTCTCCGCGTTCACCTGCACCGTGCAGGAACAACATAAGCGGGTAGAGGCCGTCTGGGTCGTAATTGTCGGGAAGATACAGTCTGTATTTTACAGTGAAATCCTCCGTAACATATTCATGTTTCTCAAAAACTTCATTCACATCATACGGGCGATTTTCGGGATGTTCGATCTCCATCGCGGGTCTGTCGATAGCGGGCTCGTCAGTTCCCTGCGGATCCTCGGTTCCATTATCGGTATTATATCTCTGCGAAAAGATCCAGCCATATGGATTGGATTTTGCAAACCTCAGACCAAACGGTTCATCATTCATAACTGCAGCACTGGCTGCCACCGATACCGCTGACAATATGATAAAAGAACATATGACAATGGATAAAAGTCTTTTCATCTCCGTCTTCCTTTCTCTATCCGTTTTGCTGCCCCCTTATTGATTCGGGGGCTATTTGTTTATTGCTAATCATACTGTTTCCAGTATTATTTTTTTGTCTGTTCTCTGAAACGGTTGCCGAGCGCGTTCTTTTCTTTTTCAAGCGCATTTCTGCGCGCTCTCTCTTCTTCGCGCTTCTTTTCCATTTCCTTGATGTGCTCTTCGCGAGCCTTGTTTTCCATCTCGCTGATCTTTCTCTTTTCAGCCAGCATGTTATCAAGTTCCTCTGCAGTAACCGTCGTATCTTCCATTGCGCGTTTGAACTGCTCTCCGTCCATGGACTCATAGTTCATCAGATAACCTGCAATAAAATCAAGTCTTTCCTGATTTTCCTTCAGGATCTCAATGGCCTTTTCGTATGCGGTATTGATGATCCTCTTGACTTCCTTGTCGATCACATGCGCTGTTTCTTCGGAATAATTCTTGGTATTGCTGAAATCTCTGCCGAGGAAAACTTCATCGCTGCTTGTTTCACCGCCATACTGGATCGGTCCGAGTTCATCTGACATTCCGTATCTGGTCACCATCTGTCTTGCTATTCTGGATGCCTTCTGGATATCGCTTGAAGCTCCTGTGGAGATATCACCCATATTCAGTTTTTCGGATGCGCGTCCGCCGAGAAGAACAGCTATGTCGTTTTCCATAGAAGATCTGGATTCGTAATCCTTGTCTTCCTTCGGGAACGAAAGTGTGTATCCTCCGGCACGGCCGCTCGGAATAATGGTGATCTGATGAACGCTTTCATCAGGCTTGCAGATGTATGAAACGACAGCATGTCCTGCTTCGTGATAAGCCGTAAGTCTTTTTCCCTCTTCGGAAATAACTCTGCTCTTCTTTGCAGGTCCTACGATTACTTTTGAAAGTGATTCCTCGATATCATTCATGCCAATGAGCTGTTTGCCCTTGCGTGCAGCGAGAAGTGCAGCCTCATTGAGGAGATTGGAAAGGTCTGCTCCCGTGAAGCCCACTGTTGTTTTGGCTATAACAGAGAGGTCGACAGTGTTTTCAAGCGGTTTGTTTTTGGCATGGATCTTAAGAATAGCCTCTCTGCCCTTCATGTCAGGCGGATTCATTGTGATCTGCCTGTCGAATCTACCCGGTCTCAAGAGCGCCGGGTCAAGAATATCAGGTCGGTTTGTCGCTGCTATGATTATAAGGCCGTCTGTTGTGTTGAATCCGTCCATTTCCACAAGGATCTGGTTGAGGGTCTGCTCTCTTTCGTCATGGCCTCCTCCAAGTCCTGCTCCTCTGTGACGTCCAACCGCATCGATTTCATCTATGAAGATGATAGCTGCCTTGTTTTTTCTTGCGGACTCAAACAGGTCCCTCACACGCATGGCGCCGACACCTACGTATAATTCAACGAAATCAGAACCTGAAATCGAATAGAAAGGAACTCCGGCCTCTCCGGCAACGGCTTTTGCGATAAGAGTCTTACCTGTTCCGGGCTGTCCTACGAGAAGTACGCCTCTCGGAATTCTTGCACCGAGCTTTGTGAAATACTCCGGATTCTTTAAGAATTCAACTATCTCCTCAAGTTCTTCCTTTTCCTCATCAGCTCCTGCCACATCCGAGAAGAAAACAGTGTTTTTGTCCGGAGTGATGAGTTTTGCTCTGGAACGTCCCACCGAGTTGACTCTGGAGCTTCCGCCTCCGCCGCTCATCTGTCTTGTTATAAAGATAAACATTCCTATCATCAGCCCGAACACAATCAGGTACGGAATGAATGAAACCCACACCGGAATTACCGTCGGCGCTTCATATTCAGCGGATTCGATTACCCCTCTGTCGATCTGATCAAGTATCTCGTCCTCAA